>CALYRG010000022.1 GCA_945482615.1 uncultured Clostridia bacterium
ACAAACCGCTGGCGGCGCGGACAGTGAGCATGACGCTGAAAAAGCACGCCGATGAGTTTGGCCTGGAGCACGACAACCACATCATGAGCCGCCTCGGCAAGCGGGTCAACGGCTTCTGGGGCATCGAGGCGCTGGTCACGCCGCCAATTTTATGAGATCAAACACGAAAAGCCCTATCCCATCCATCCCAAGCATCCCAAATGGGATAGATGGGCGGATGGGATGGATTATTTTAAGTTCAATTACAAAAAGGGGGAATCCAATGAAGAAACCGTATTACAAGGAACTGCCGCTGTTTCACATTTATGACAGCAACCTGATCGGAAGTCAGAAGCTGCTGATGACGCTGCTTCTGATTGATGACACCTACGACATTTATACTCTCGGCTGCCTTGCCAAGCTCCGAACTGAGGATGTGATCTTTAATCTGCAGGAGCTGAAAAAGCGAGGGTATTTTCAAGATAGATGAAAAGAAGAAAGATTTTATCTGCAAGAGGAAATGATTTCACGGAACCGTGCTTCTCGGAAACGAGCACCGGCATTGCAGAAAGGTGTGCATCTGCACGGTTTTGTGAACTGTCCCACGGTTCTGCAAAGTCGGATATACCCATTTGTGGCCAGGAGTTCACACCGCCAAATCTAAACGGATTTGCAGTCAATCGAGATTTACACCATACAGCGAAGTCGGTTTGCCAAAGAGTGCATCGGCTTCGCTGTTTCCATTACTAAAAGTCAGGAGGAACGAAATGAACATCAGAAACGAGATCAAAGCACAGATCGTCCGTGCCGGTTTTACCATGCAGGAACTGGTGGACAGGCTGTCCGATGAATACGATTGGAGCGACAGCGTTTCCAATCTTTCCGCCAAGCTGCAGCGGGAAAGCATCCGATACAAAGAAGTCGTGGAACTGGCCGATGTGCTGGGCTATGACATCGTATGGCAGAAACGGAGGGATAACCGATGAAAGCACAATACGCCATTCTCCGCTTTGCTAAGTACAAAGGCCCGGAGATCGGTCACATCGAATCCCACAACGAGCGCACCAAAGAGAAATACGCCAGCAATCCCGATGTAGATACCTCCCGCAGCCACCTGAACTTCCATCTGGTGACGCCGGGGCGAAAGTACCGCGCCGAGGCCGAAAAACAGATTGCCGAATCAGGCTGCCGCACCCGTTCTGACAGCGTGCGTGTTGTGGAAGCCCTTGTAACGGCAAGTCCGGAGTTTTTCAAGGGTAAGAAGAAATCCGAGGTCAAAGACTATTTCACCGAGGCGCTTGACTTCATTCAAAAATATCAATCGAAAGACACGATCATATCCGCCGTGGTGCATATGGACGAGAAAACGCCCCATATGCACCTTTGTTTTGTCCCGCTGACGGAGGACAAGCGGCTCAGTGCCAAGGAGATCGTCGGCAACAAGAAAAAGCTGACCTGGTGGCAGGACGAGTTCTGGAAGCACATGGTCAAGAAATATCCCGATCTGGAGCGTGGCGAAAGTGCCAGCGAGACCGGTCGCACTCACATCCCGCCGAGGCTGTTCAAGGAAGCTGTGCATCTGAACCGGATGAAGGATCAGATTATGGCAATTCTGAACGAGAGCAACCCATTCAACAAGAAAGCAAAGGCCGAGGAACTGGCGGAACTGTTGGATAAGTATATTCCCGGCGTGGAGGTCATGCGGACGAAGCTGAAAAAGTACGACAAGACCTACAAGGAGCTAACCGAAGAAAATGCAGAGCTTGAAAAGAAACTTTCTTCCGCATCCAAGGAGAGTGTGAGGAAGAAACTTGAAATCAGCCAGAAGCTCAACGAACTGGACGAGCTTCGCCGTACCGTGGATGCCATCCCCGACGAGGTTATCCGTGCTTACACAGCGCAGAAATATGTGCATCACGGTCGAATGAATCAGGAAATCTGAGGCAATAATAAACACGAAACGGAGGAATTCTATGGCAATAAAAGTGAGCAAAAACGTTAGTATTGAGCAGCAGAAGAAAGTACTTGTTGAGGAAGCTTGGTTGAAATATTATAACCAGGTTCTTTTTGAAAAGGGTGTCATTACCGAGCGGGAGAGAAATCTGATGATCAACATGATTGATGCCCGAACCACCAAGAGCCTGTCCAGATAAATGTAAACTTTATTGCAAGAGGGCTGCGACTTCACGCAGTCCTCTTGATTTTCTTTTCGCTAATATGTATAATATAGATGATGATTTTGCGAAATCAAGGAGAATGAATATGGATATTCACGCTGTGCGGCAACAACTCCGCATGAAAAGCATATATGACATCCCGCTGAGAGTTACCTACTACGCCCGTGTTTCTTCGGAATCGGACGAGCAGCTGAACTCTCTGGAAAACCAGATCCGCTACTACGAAGATCTGATCCGCAAAAACCGGGCTTGGACTTTTGTTCCCGGTTATATTGATGAGGGCCTTTCAGGTATCTCCACCAAGAAACGAGAGAACTTTAATCGCATGGTGGATGAAGCTGCAGAAGATCGCTTCGACCTTGTCATTACCAAGGAGATTTCCCGTTTTGCCCGTAATACGCTGGACTCCATCCAGTATACCCGCCAGCTGTTGAGCCATGGTGTGGGTGTCTTTTTCCAGAACGATAACATCAACACCTTGGATGAAGATTCCGAGCTTCGTCTGTCCATCATGTCATCCATCGCACAGGATGAACTCCGCAAATTGTCCTCCCGTGTGAAGTTCGGCCATCAGCAGGCCATCAAGCAGAATGTGGTGTTGGGAAACAGCCGTATCTTTGGATATCGTAAAGATCAGAAACGTCTGGTCATTGACGAGACTGAGGCACCTATGGTGCGTGAGCTTTTTGAGCTTTATTCCACGGACAAATATTCCATGAAGCAGTTGGAAAACCTCTTTTGGGAAAAGGGATATCGCAACCTCAACGGCAACAAAATCGCCCATTCCACCATGTCCAACATGATCTCTAACCCCAAGTACAAAGGTTACTATGTAGGCAACAAGGTCAAGGTGGTGGATATGTTCACCAAAAAGCAAAAATTCCTCCCTCCGGAGGAATGGGTGATGTTCAAAGATGAAACCGGCGAAATTGTACCGGCCATCGTCACCGAGGAGGTATGGGACAAGGCCAACGAAATTCTCAAACGGCGCAGTGAGGATGTAAAGAATCGACAGGGCATCTGCAACCACGCCAATCTGCTGACGGGAAAGCTCTGGTGTACCCATTGCGGCCAGCCGTACTATCGTCGGGAGTCCAAAGACAAAACCGGTAAGAAGAACAGCAAATGGCTCTGTTCCGGTAAGATCAAAAACGGTGCTGATTCCTGTGGCTCCTTTGCCGTCTACGAAGAGGAGATCAAGCCCGTCCTGTACGAAGTATTCCATGACACAAAGGCAGATGCCGACGCCATGATTGCGGAATACTCACGGATGTACAATGTGCTGACCGAAAACGGTGCGCTGCCTCAGAAAATCGAAGAGCAGCAGAAGCTGATTGATCTTGCCAACCGAAAGAAAAACAAGCTACTGCAGCTGGTTGCCGATGACAGCGTTACCCATGCTGATTTCAAGGCCATGACCGCAGCCTGCAACGAGGAAATCAGGGCAGCGGAAATTGAGATTGCCGAGCTGGAGCAGGCTGCACTGGAAGGCGAAGAGTTCCGCAAAAAGATTGAAGAAATTCGAAAGATCCTCGCCAATGCCCAGAAGGATGCAGCAAGCGGCATTATCTCGAAAGAGTTTGTAGATAAGTATATCGATAAGATCTTTGTTACTCCTGCAGAGGACAGCACACTTCTGCTTCAGATCAAGATTTTCACCGGCGAAACCATTGAAAAATATCTTCGCAAGTTCGAAAGTCGTGTGGGTATCATCACCGGGGAATTGACCGAACAGCAGGAAAATCCAGACGCTGCAAGGGTTTCTGAACCCTGCGTTTCTGCGGGTCACACGTTCAAGAAGATGATCGAGGCCTACGAGCAGGGTCTGCAGTAACTGAACACCAAGGAGCCGGGGCAGCCCGGCTCCTTATTCTTTGGGGGAACTTCGGGGGAGCAGACCGGGATAATCACCGGAAAATCGGCGTGTCAGCGGCGAAAAACTTGCTTTTTCCCATCCTTTGTGCTATAGTGTTCCCGCTATGACATTCATCGGAGGCAATCTCACATGCGAGTAGTATATAAACGAACCGGTTTCCTCCTGGCAGCACTGCTGGTGCTGAGCCTGTGCGCCTGCGGGAAGTCTCCTACGCCGGTTCCGGTGACGCAGCCCACCGCTGCCACCCAGCAGCCCACCACGGAAGCCACCGTCCCCAAGGAGGAGATCCGTCAAATCCAGGCGGTGATGGAGCCGGGGGAGCTGTACACGCTGGATTCCTACCCCAATCTGGAGCGGGTGGATCTCAGCGGCAGCACCTGCTATTGGGCCATTCTGGACTTTATGGAAAAGCACCCTCAGCTGGAGGTGGTGTTCACCGTGGACTTTGGCGGAACCGCCATCCGCAGCGATGCCACTGCCGCGGAGCTTCCGGCGGGAAGCTATCAGTTTGATCTGCTGCTGGAAAATCTGCAGTATCTGCCCAACCTTACCACCCTGTCCTTTCCCGGTATCGAGCTGGCACCGGCACAGATCGAGGAGCTTCTGACTGCCTACCCGGCGCTTGCCCTGGATTACACCGTGGAGCTGTTTGGGGAAACCTACGGCCAGGCCACCACCAATCTGAACCTTTCCTACATGTCCGGTGACCAGGTGGACGAGGCGATCGCCAAGCTGGGACTGCTCACCAATCTGGTTGGCGTGGAGCTGGGGGAAAATCTCAGCCTGGAGGATGTGGCCCGGCTGCAGGATGCCGCTCCCCGGACGGTGTTTGACTATTCCTTCACCCTGTTTGGAAAGACCCTGTCCACCCTGGATGAAGAAGTGGTCTATAAGAATCAGACCATCGGCAATGACCGGGAGGCGGAGCTGCGTCAGGCGCTGGCGGTGCTGGACAGCTGCAAGCGGTTCGTGCTGGACAACTGCGGCTTTGACTACGAGGTGCTGGCCCGGATCCGGGAGGATTTCCGGGACGGCCCGAATCTGGTTTGGCGGGTGTACTTCGGAAAGGACGGACGGTACAATCAGCTGACGGACGACGAGGTTCTGCGGGCGGTGTACAATGTCACCGACGACACCTGCGGCCCCATGCGCTACTGTGAGGGGGTCAAATATGTGGACATCGGCCACAATGACCAGCTTACCGACCTGAGCTTTGCCGGGTACATGCCGGAGCTGGAGGTGCTCATCGCCTCAGAGGCCGGGGTGGAGGAACTGCCGGAGAACATCGGAAACTGCAAGAAGCTGACCTGGCTGGAGCTTGCCAACTGCCGGAAGCTCACCAACATTGACGCATTGGAGGGCTGTGAAAGCCTGCGCTTTTTGAACATCAGCTACAGCAAGGTCACGAGCCTTGTGGCCCTGGACAGTCTGCCGCTGGAACGGTTCGTCTATCTGATTCCCAGGGCGAGCACCAAGGAGCAGAATACCTTTGTGGCTCTGCACGATGGCTGCCGCACCGTATTCTATGGCTACAGCAACCCCTGGACGCCCTGGCGGTATGATGACAACGGCAATACCTACAACGCCTACTACAAAGACGTGGTGCGAAAAGCCTTTAACTATGACTACCTGGAGCAGTTCCTGCCCAAGGATTGATACACGGCCCTCTGCTCACGCAGGGGGCCGTGCTGTAAATGGGAAAGAGAGGCAAACGCGATGAATTACCGGGCTGCAAAGCAGGAGGACATCGACGAAATCTGTGCGATGGTTCGAAGTGCCGTTGCCGAAATGGAAAGGCATTACATTTTCCAGTGGGACAGTCTCTATCCCACCCGGGAGGATTTTCTCGCGGATATGGAAAAGGGACAGCTGTTCATTGGGGAATCCGGGGCAGATATCGCTGTGACCTACGTTGTCAACCGGGAGTGTGACGATGCCTATCAGGGCGGAAACTGGAGCTTCCCCGGCAGGGAATATCGGGTGATCCACAGGCTGTGCGTCAATCCCAGGCTCCAGAACCGGGGAATTGGGAAAGACACCCTGCTGCACATCGAGAAGGAATTGAAAAAGCAGGGCGTAAAAGCGGTGCGCCTGGATGTGTTCAGCGGGAATCCCTTTGCGCTGTCCCTGTACCGCCGGTGCGGCTACCGGGAAGTGGGCTTTGCGGATTGGAGAAAGGGCCGGTTCTGGCTCATGGAAAAGGTTTTATAAGTACAGTATCAGAACCTGACAACCCGGCTGATCACGGCCCGGAGGACACGGTAGAGGGGGCCTTCCAGCTCCTTCCGGGCGTTTTGCAGCTCCTGCCGGATGGGGATGTGCTGGGGGCAGTGCTTCTCGCACTTGCCGCAGCCGATGCAGTTGGAGGCGGCGGTGGAGTTTTTGCGCATCATGGTGCACATCATGTAGTCCCGGAAGCCGTGGAATTTGCCCTCCTGATACCGGCGGTTGTAGGCGGCGAAGGTGCCGGGAATGTCCACATTTTTGGGGCAGGGCATGCAGTAGCCGCAGCCGGTGCAGCCCACCTTCATTTTGGCATTGATGGCCTTCACCACCTGGCGGAGCATGTCTTCGTCCGCCGGGGTCAGCTCTCCCACCCGGACGGAGGAGGCGGTGCTGAGGTTGTCGTGCACCATTTCCATGGAGTTCATGCCGGACAGGACTACGGTGACCTCCGGCTGATTCCACAGCCACCGGAAGGCCCACTGGGCGGGGGTGTGCCGGGTGGGGTAGTCGGCAAAGCGTTTTTTCGCCTCCTCGGGCAGGAGGCTGACCAGCTTGCCGCCCCGGAGCGGCTCCATGATTACCACGGGAAGGCCCTTGCTGTGGGCGTATTGCAGGCCACGGCGTCCGGCCTGGGAATGCTCGTCCATGTAGTTGTACTGGATCTGGCAGAAGTCCCAGTCCCAGGCATCGATGAGGCAGCAGAACATATCGCTGTTGCCATGATAGGAAAAGCCCACCTGCCGGATGGCACCGCTTTCTTTCTTTTCCCGGAGCCAATCCTCAATGCCCAGCGCTTTCAGCCGGTTCCAGCTTTCCGTGTCTGTCAGCATGTGCATCAGGTAGTAGTCCACATGGTCAGTGCGCAGGCGGCGCAGCTCCTCCGCAAAAAGCTTTTCCAGTCCATCCCTGTTTTTGATCAGATAGTGGGGCAGCTTGGTGGCGATGTACACCCGATCCCGGATATGGTTTCGCTCCAGAATCTCTCCCAGCGCCGCTTCGCTGCCGGGGTAGATGTAGGCGGTGTCAAAATAGTTCACGCCGCCGTCGATGGCAGCCAGAATCTGCCGCTCTGTTTGTGCCATGTCGATGATTCCGGCGTTTTTGGGAAAGCGCATACAGCCGAAGCCCAGAATGGACAATTGGTTTCCGTATCGGTCTGACCGATAATTCATAGGAATCCCTCCAATCTTTGGGCCTATCTTACCATGGAGCGGGGAGAAAATCAATCGCCAGCGGAAGGGGAAATCCCCCGAAATGCCCTGGATCGTGGAGCTTGTGTTTGACGAGGAGGGGAAATGCCCCGAAATCAAAAAGCACGATCTGTACTGATTTTTGGAGGAAACACCATGGAGCGGTGGGATGCCTATGACAGGAATTTCCGGAAGGTGGAGGGGGTGACCCTGATCCGTGGGGAGCCGATCCCAGAGGGCCTTTGCCATCTGGTGTGCGACGTTCTGGTAAGGCATTGCGACGGAACTTACCTTCTGATGCAGCGGGACAGACGCAAGCACTACGGCGGCATGTGGGAGGCTACGGCGGGAGGCTCTGCCCTACAGAACGAAACGCCTGTGGAATGCGCGGTTCGGGAGCTTTATGAGGAGACCGGAATCCCCTCCCGGGAGCTGACCGAGGTGGGCCGGGTTCTGAGCGGAAATACCATTTATGTGGAATTTCTCTGCGTGACGGACTGCCGGAAGGACAGCGTCCGGCTACAGGTGGGGGAGACCATTGCCTACCGCTGGGTCAGCAAAGAGCAGCTTCTTTCCATGAAGAAGGAGGAGCTGGTGACCGAACGTATGCAGGAGTACATTGAGGAGCTTCAGACCGGATGCGAAAGAGGAGACGGTGAATAGTATCAGATTTCTCAAGAAGCTATAAATCAGCGGCGTGGCCAAAATGGTCACGCCGCTGCTCATGTATGGGGTATCAGGCAAGATAGATTGCCTTGCAGGCCAGCATGGTCTCGTAGCAGTCCAGCTTGGAGACCAGCTCCAGAGGCGCGTGCATGCTCAGAACCGGCACACCGGCATCCACGGTGACGATGTTCCGGTTGGCCATGAAGGCAGCCACGGTGCCGCCGCCGCCCTGATCCACCTTGCCCAGAGTCGCCATCTGCCAGATGACTCCCGCGCCGTCCAGGGTTTTGCGGATATGGGACATGGCCTCGGCGGAGGCATCGGAGCAGCCGCCCTTGCCCCGGGAGCCGGTGTACTTGCAGATGGAAACGCCGTAGTTGACGGAGGCGTTGTTGCGCTTGTCACTGACCTCGGGGAAGTTGGGGTCGAAGGCGTTGGATACGTCGGCGGACAGGCAGAAGGACTGGGCGAAGCAGTCTTCCAGGCTGACCCCCTGGGCTGCGCACAGGGTGCCCATAAAGTGCTCGAAGTAGTGGCTCTGCATGCCGGACACGCCGACGGAGCCGATTTCCTCCTTGTCGGCCAGAATGCACACAGCGGTCTTCTCGGGGTTCTCGATGGCAAACAGGGCGTGGAGCTCTGCGTAGGCGCACACCCGGTCGTCGTGACCGTAGGCAGACAGCAGGCTCCGGTCCAGGCCTACCTCACGGCAGGGACCGGCGGGAACCAGCACCAGCTCGGCGCTCTGGAAGTCGGCCTCCACGATGCCGTACTTTTCGTTCAGCAGGCGCATGATGTTCAGCTTCACCAGGTCGCTGCCCTCGCCCTCCACAGGCTGAGTGCCCAGGATGACGTTGAGCTGCTCGCCCTCGATGCCCTTGGCAAGAGGCTTCTGCATCTGATCGGCGGCCAGGTGGATGAGCAGGTCGGAGACCATCAGCACGGGATCCTGGGGATCTTCGCCGATGGTGATGGTGACGGTGGTGCCGTCCTTGCGGCACACCACGCCATGGAGCGCCAGGGGCACGGTGGGCCACTGGTACTTTTTGATGCCGCCGTAGTAGTGGGTCTTGAAGTAGGCAATTTCGCTGTCCTCGTACAGGGGATTGGGCTTCAGATCCATCCGGGGGGAGTCCACGTGGGCGGCGCAGATGTTGGCACCCTCAGACAGGGGCTTCGTGCCGATGACCGCCAGGGCGATGGACTTGCCCCGGTTGTCGTAGTAGATTTTGTCACCGGGTTTGGCAGCCATGCCGGGGGTAAAGGGCTTATAGCCATGCTTCTGCGCCTCCCGGACGGCCCAGGCAGTGGCTTCCCGCTCGGTCTTGCAGGCGTCCATGAAGGCGCGGTAGTCCTTGCAGTAGCTTTCCATCTCGGTGCGCTGTTGGTCATTCAGAAGCTGCAGGCCGTTCTTGGGGCTGCGAAGCAGGGTTTCACGCAGTTCATCAGTAGTCATGATTGTTTATCTCCTTTGCTGTATTTGTTTCTATTATACTGGCTTTCTTCAGAAATGCAAGGCACTCTTTCCGAAATGCGTCGGAAGTGGTGTTGTTTTGCAGAACAAAATCGCACCGGGCCCGGAACCACGCCCCATCGTGCTGGGCACGGATGCGGCTGCGGGCGTATGCCTCGCTGATGCCGTCCCGGGCCATGAGCCGGGAAATGCGCTGCTCCTCCGGGGCGGTGACGGCCACGGTGATGTCGCACAGCCCGGCAAGCCCGCTTTCAAACAGGGCGATGGCATCGATGGCAGCAAGCTTCGGGGTTGGGGTCAGACGGCGTCTGACTTCGGCCACGATTGCCTTGTGGGTGATGGCGTTGAGATCGCTCAGAGCCTGAGGGTCGGCAAAGACGATGGCCCCAAGGGCTTTCCGGTTCAGACCGTCTTCCGTTACCGTGCCGGGAAACCGGGCGGCGATGGCATCCAGCAGCGCCCGGTCAGAGGAAAGAAGATCGTGGTAGATGGCATCGCAGTCCAGGGTCAGCCCGCCGTGCTCCCGAATAAGCTCCAGCAGGGTGGTCTTGCCGCAGCCGGTGCCGCCGGTGATGCCCAGAATCATGTTTCCTCCTCCGCGTCGATGATGTGGAAGGCCGCGGCCTTGCGCAGACGGTTCTGCACCGCGTAGGCCACACCGCCGCCCACGGGGCACCGGGCGTAGACCTGGTGAATGGCCGGGTCGTCCAGCTCCCGCAGGGCGGCGAAAAGCCCTGCGGACAGAGTTGTCACATCCGCTTCTTTGCCGTAGGCCAGGGGGCTGCACCCTTCGTACAGGGGAAGCTCCTCCTCAAAGCACAGGACGCGGTCGCCGGGGATAAAATGTTTTCGGATGTAGCTTGCCGCGGCCTCCCGGCTGCCGGAGACGATGACCACCGGCTCCTGGGGGGCGTAGTGGCGGTACTTCATGCCCGGTGCTTTGACAATATCGTCATTCCCAAGCTGGGCGGTGACGGCCTTGTCCACTACCAGGTCTCCCAGCACGGAGATCAGCTGCTCCGGCCCAATTCCGCCGGGCCGCAGAAGCCGGGGGCGATCCTCGGTCAGGTCTACGATGGTGGACTCCACACCCACCCGGCAGGGGCCGCCATCCACGATGGCGGCGATTTTACCGTCATGGTCGTGCAGGACGTGCTGGGCGGTGGTGGTGGAGGGCTTGCCGGAGATATTGGCGGAGGGAGCGGCAATGGGCACACCGGACAGGCGGATGATTTCCCGGGTGACGGCGCTGTCCGGACAGCGGATGGCCACGGTGGAAAGACCCGCTGTGGTGGTTCTGGGTACAATGTCCCGGGCGGGCAGCACCATGGTCAGGGGCCCGGGCCAGAAGGCGCTGGCCAACGCATAGGCACTTTCGGGAATGTGGTGGCAGAACAGCTCCAGCTGCCGGGCATCCCAGATGTGCAGGATCAGGGGGTTGTCCTGGGGACGGCCCTTGGCCTGGAAGATTTTTGCCACGGCAGCTTCGTTGAGGCCGTCGGCGCCCAGACCGTACACCGTCTCCGTGGGAATGGCCACCAGCTCCCCCCGGCGAATAAGCTCGGCGGCCAGAGCCGGTGCGGCGGGATCGGAAGCGGAAAGAAGAAGGGTTTGCATGGATATGCCTCCAAACGTTTTTTATGGGGAGCCGCTCAGGGGAGCTTCGCTTCCACCTCGGCAAGGGACAGCCCCTGGGCTTCGGCGATGGCGGCCAGGTCGTCGTATTCGTACTTGACCCGGCGGATGCCGCAGCCTTCGCCGATCTTCCGGCGTACCGGGCCGCAGGGGGTCTGCACAGTCTCCTCCCGGCGCTGCAATGTGGTGCGGGTGCACAGGCTCTGGCGGACACCCAGGGTGGTGGTGTGGCGCAGGAGCAGGGCCGTCATGCGCTGGGCGTCACCTTCCCGGCACAGCACCGTGAGCAGCACCCCGGGGCGGGATTTCTTCATGGTGATGGGGGTGGTGAAGACATCCAGAGCCCCCTGGCTCAGAAGCGTTTCCATGGCGTAGCCAATGGCCTCGCCGGTCATGTCGTCCAGATTGCACTTAAGCTCTGCCACGGTGGGGACGCTTTTCTCCTCTGCCTCGCTTCCCAGCAGGGAGCGCAGGCAGTTGGCCTGGGGGAAGTCCTTTTTGCCCATGCCGTAGCCGATTTTCTCCACCGCCATCATGGGCTGGGAAGTATACTCCGTGACAAAGTGCTTAAGAAGAGCGGCTCCGGTGGGGGTGCACAGCTCACCCTCCTGCTTTCCGGCGTAGGTGGGAATGCCGGTGAGAATCCGGGCCGTGGCCGGGGCAGGAACGCTTAAAATACCGTGGGCGCACCGGACGGTGCCGCTGCCCACGCACACCGGGGAGGCCACCACCCGGTCCGGGTCCAGCAGATGCATCAGCCAGCACACGGCGGTGATGTCCGCCACCGCATCCATGGCCCCCACCTCGTGGAAGTGGATGCTGGTCACCGGAACGCCGTGGACGGCGCTTTCGGCATCGGCAATCTGCTCGTACACGGACATCACGTCCAGCTTGACCATGGCGGGCAGAGGCAGGGCGTACACAATGGCGCGGATTTCATCCATGGAGCTGTGGGTATGCCCGTGGGTGTGGTCATGGCCGTGGGTGTGGTCATGGTCGTGGTGGTTGTGGGGTTCTCCCTCCTCCACGCCGCCGACCGTCACCCGGAAATGGGTACCGGTGATGCCGCACTTGACGCACCTTTCGGCGTTGATGGTGACGCCGGGAATGGACAGGTCATTCATCCGGGAGATAAAGTCCTGGGGATCGGGCAGGAGCTCCAGAAGGGCGGCTGCCAGCATATCCCCGGCGGCGCCCATGCTGCAATCCAAATACAGTGTGGTCATTTTGTTCCTCCCATGTGGTTGATGCGGTTGGCAAGAAAGCCTGCCCCAAAGCCGTTGTCGATGTTTACCACACTGACACCGCTGGCGCAGGAGTTGAGCATACTGAGCAGAGCGGACACGCCGCCGAAGGAAGCGCCGTAGCCCACGGAGGTGGGCACTGCGATCACCGGGCAGTCGGCAAGGCCCCCCACCACACTGGCAAGAGCGCCCTCCATCCCGGCAATGGCGATGATGACGCTGGCATCCATAATGAGATCCAGATGGGCCAGCAGCCGGTGCATCCCGGCAACCCCCACATCGTACAGGCGAACCACTTCGCTTCCCATGATCTCGGCAGTGAGGGCGGCTTCCTCGGCCACCGGAATGTCGCTGGTGCCGCCGGTGGCAATGACCACCTTGCCCAGACCGGTGGGCCGGGGCATGTGGCCCAGAATGCCGATCCGGGCATCGGGGTGGTAGGTAAGAGGCAGTGCGGCGCTGACGGCTTCGGCAGCTTCCGGAGACAGCCTGGTGATGAGAATGCGCTCCTGGCCCCGCTCCAGCATGGTCTTCGCAATGCCGATAATCTGCTCCGGGGTCTTCCCGGCACCGTAGATTACCTCGGCGGCTCCCTGGCGGATGCTGCGGTGCATGTCCACCTTGGCATAGCCGATATCCTCAAAGGGGGAGCGCTTGAGCTGGAGCAGGGCGTCGTCCACGGAGGCGGTTCCATCCCGGACGGCCTCCAGCAGCATGCGGATATCTGTATTCATGGCCGCACCTCCAGATCCAGCGTAACGGATACATAGTCGCCTTTCAGGGTATTCACAATTTCCTCCCGGCGGGAGAGCACCAGGGGCAGATCTTCCTGACGAACCTGCAGCAGTGCACCATTTCCCCGGGTGCGCACCCGGAAGTCCCGGAAACCCAGAGAGGAAAGATAGCTTTCTGCCCGCTCCGTCCGGGCCAGTGCCTCCCGGGTGATGGGCTCTCCTGCGGGGATTCGGGTGGCAAGACAGGCATAGGCGGGCTTGTCCCAGGTGGGAAGCCCTGCCTCCCGGGACAATCTGCGGATCTCCGCCTTGGTCAGTCCCGCTTCCAGCAGAGGGGAGCGGACGGAAAGCTCCGCCAGCGCCCGGGAACCGGGACGCTGACTTAGATCGTCGGAGGCATTGGTGCCGTCCAGAAGCAGATCGTAGCCATCGGATTCAGCCCGCTTCCAAATGGCGCTGAAAATCCGGCGCTTGCAGAAGTAGCACCTGTTTTCCGGATTGGAGGCGATGGTCTCATCCTCCAGCGCGGACAGCCGGAGAAACACCAGCCGGGCACCCAGGGAAGAGGCCAGAGCCATAGCATCCTCCAGCTCAAACCGGGGCTGAAATTCCGTACAGGCGCAGTAGGCCGTCACATCCGCACCGGCACGGATGGCGGCGTATAAAAGGTAGGCCGAGTCCACCCCGCCGGAAAAGGCAATGGCGGCCTTGGGATGCTCGGTGAAAAATCGTGTCAGTTCCATAGAACCTCCCGGGAAAAATCATTACACCCATTTTACTGCGCCAGCGCGGAATTTGCAAGAGTGTGTAAGGATTTTCCGGGATAAACCAGAACTGGTAACCAGAAGACGATAGAAAATCCCCTGCGGTAATTCCGCGCCGGGACACCACAGGGGATTATGAAAATGATTCAGACGATGTAGGCAGCTGCGCATTTCGGGCTTTCAGATAGAGGTCAATATCCTGATTGATATACTGATGTCCAGTGGTGTGCAGGACATCGTAGAAATCCTTGATGTAATCAAATACGCCGTATTTTTCAAACAACTCCGCTGCCTGTTTTCCCGTCAGCTTTCGATAGGTCTTATAGCTCTCCAAACAAAAGACTGCGAATTTTGCCTCCTGACTCATAGCGCTCCTCCTTACACATCCGGGTAGGCCAGACTTTTTCCGTCAAGCTCCTGTTCCAGCAGCGCATACAGCATGGGGGTGCTGTACTGCCACAGCTTTGTGTCCTCCTGCTCCAGGGCCGCATAGAGCCCGGAGTGATACAGCAGACGAATGGCAGCCTGCTCTGTAAGTGCCCGCCTGGCGGCAATTTCTGCAACCAAGTCCGCACTGATAATGGGAAGCAATGCGCCAAACTGTTCCTGGCTCATATTATATGACCTCCGTATAACCGAGAAAGCGGCAATAGGAAAGAGCCTTCGCCGTGTGAAAGGTCCACTGATCGTGCAACACTTCGGTCTTCAAACGCTTCACCGTTTCCTCTGCGCTGAAAATACCGGTCTCAAAAAAACGGATAGACTGATATACGTTGTCATCTGCAACAGGGCCGACGTACATATCTGCGGCATTCTCAAATGGAAGGCCTCTCCGATTCCGAACCACAAATTGAAGCCATTCCATGTCCGCTGCATGAAATTTCTGGATGGAGACATCCTGGGAGGCAGCGGTCATGTCAAAGTCGTAAACAGATACATATCCGATGTGCGACTGCTCCCGGCGCATTTTGATTTTTGCCCATCGCTGCGCCTGCTCGAAGGAGGTTGTCGTGTAGAATCCCGCTCCAAAATCCAGGAACACGGCCCCTGTCCGAATTTCGGGGGTTTCAACCGGCACGGTACTGCCGTGATATAGCTTCATGCGGTCACCTCCCGGTACTTTTTCTGACAATAGTATACCACACGCAATATTTACTTTCAAGAATATTATGTAGCAGAGCAGGGCAAAGGGCATTGAGGGGGAAGGGAACAAAATGATTTTTTCGGAAAAAACAGGCACTGCTGTTTAAATTCTCCAAATCGCGGCAATACTCAGCTTCGGAGGTGCTAAAACACTATGAGCAACAACAATAAACCCGGATTCGCCGGAAAGGGCTACTACATAGCCCTGATCCTGTGCGCGGCAGCCATCGGGATCACCGGCTATTGGTACTACCAGAGTGAATCCAACGTTCAGGACATTCCTGTGGAGGAGACGATCCTGCAGGATATTCCGGCAGACGCAGCCCAGGTGCAGGATGTCCCCGCCATTGCCACCCAGCCTGCCACGAGGCCGGATACGCCCTCGGCACCGGCCCGGACCATGCCGTCGGTGACGCCGAAAAAAGAACTGAAAACCATGTGCCCGGTGGAGGGGGCCCAGATTACCGGCTACTCTATGGAGGCGCTGAGCTACAATCAGACCACCCGGGACTGGCGGGTTCACAATGGGGTGGATCTGGCGGCTGAGGAGGGAGCACCGGTGGTGGCGGCAGCAGACGGTCAGGTCTACACCGTCTATGAAGACGACTACCTGGGCTACACCGTGGTCATCCGTCACGATGACGGCTATACCACCCGCTACTCCAGCCTGACAGAGGAGATTCCGGTCAAGTCCGGGGAAAAGGTGACCATGGGGCAAGCCATCGGCTGCGCCGGTTCCACAGCCGTGGTGGAAACCACCCTGGGAAGCCATGTCCATTTCACGGTCACAAAGGACAATGAACCCATAGACCCTGCCGAGTTCCTGGCCATCGGCAAATAACCGTTCTTCCTCCAATCAGAAATCCCTGTACGTTGTTGACTTTGACAATAACGTGCAGGGAATTTTGTGTGAGTTGCACAGAAACGATGCAGCGTGTCCAGTCATTCCTACAATTTTACATTCTGACGAAAAGAAACGTTGCTTTTCCTTCTTTCTTCGTGTATAATGTATGCATTCGGGCGTCGTTTGCCCACATGGAAGGGATTCTCTTCCCGAAAGGAGTTAGAACAACAATGTACACCGTAAATTCCATCCGCAACGTCTGTCTGCTGGGACATAGCGGCAGCGGCAAGTCCGCCCTTGCAGAGAGCTTACTTTACATGACCGGTGCCATCGACCGTATGGGCAAGAATGCCGACGGCAACACCGTTTCCGACTACGATCCCGAGGAGATCCGCCGCAATATTTCCATCTCCACCTCCGTGATTCCCCTGGAATATCACAATGTGAAGATTAACCTTTTGGACACCCCCGGCGCCTTTGACTTCTCCGGCGCGGTTATGGAGGCTCTGCGCGCCGCGGATGCTGCCATTCTAGTGTGCTCTGCCAAGGACGGCATCACCGTTGGCTTTGAAAAGGCATGGAAGTACTGCGAAGAGCGGAATATGCCCCGCTTTATCTACATCTCCAAGGTGGACGAGGATCACTCCGACTACAACGCCACCTTTGAAGCCCTGCGGGAAAAGTACGGCAACAAGATCGCTCCCGTGGTGGTTCCCATCTGGAACAGCGCCAAGCAGGTCACCGGCATCATCGACGTGCTGAACAAGCGCGCCTATGAGATGCAGAAGCTGAAGCGGGTGGAGATCGAGGTTCCCGAGGATAAGCTGTCCGTGATCGAGGAGTTTAACGACGCACTGAAGGAAGCCGTGGCCGAGACCGACGAGGCTCTGATGGACCGCTTCTTCGAGGGCGACGATTTCACCTATCAGGAAATGATCAACGGCCTGCACCAGGGCGTTACCGAGCTGAGCCTGTTCCCCGTGCTGTGCGGCTCCGCCGTCACCTGCCTGGGCAGCCTGATGCTCATGGATCACATTCTGGATATGCTGCCCAACCCTGCACAGGGCAACTACCACAAGGCCACCACTGCCGACGGCAAGGAGGAGCCCTTCGTTGTCTCCCCCGGCGGCGTGCCCTCCGTGTTCGTGTGGAAGACCGTTTCCGATCAGTACGGAAAGTATTCCTTTGTGAAGGTGCTGTCCGGTGAGATCACCGCCGACACCACCCTCATCAACGCCCGCACCGGCGATGCCGAAAAGCTGGGCCGTATGTACACCATGTGCGGCAAAAAGGCCACCGAGGCCAAGATCCTGTCCTGCGGCGACATCGGCGCCCTGGGCAAGATGGACAAGGTCAAGACCGGCGACACCCTGTGTGATCCCCGGAAGGTGGTCTCTCTGAAGCAGATCCCCTACAATGCCCCCTGCTACTCCATGGCCATTGCCCCCAAGACCAAGGGCCAGGAGGACAAGGTCGGCACCGGTCTGAACCGCCTGAACGAAGAAGATCCCTCCTTCACCCTGGTCAACAACAGCGAGACCAAGCAGCTGGTGCTCTCCGGCGCCGGTGACCAGCAGCTGGATGTGCTGTGCTCCAAGCTCAAGTCCCGCTTTGGCGTGGATGCTGTGCTCAGCCCCGCCAAGGTTGCCTACCGGGAGAAGATTAAGAAAAAGGTGGAGGCCCACGGCCGTCACAAGAAGCAGACCGGCGGCTCCGGTCAGTTCGGTGACGTGTGGGTTCGCTTCGAGCCCCAGGACGAGCAGGATGAGCTGATCTTCGCGGAGGAGGTCTTCGGCGGTTCCGTGCCCCGCAACTTCTACCCCGCTGTTGAAAAGGGCCTGCAGGAAGCTGTTCAGAAGGGCCCCCTGGCCGGTTATCCCATGGTCGGCCTGAAGGCTACTCTGTATGATGGCTCCTACCATCCTGTGGACTCCAACGAAATGGCCTTCAAGCTGGCTGCTATCCTTGCCTACAAGGAAGCCATGCCCAACGCCATGCCCACCCTGCTGGAGCCCATCGGCTCTCTGAAGGTCACCATTCCTGACAGCTACATGGGCGATGTCATCGGCGATTTGAACAAGCGCCGGGGCCGCGTCATGGGCATGAACCCCGACGGCAGCGGCGACACCGTGGTGGAGGCCGAGGTTCCCATGGCCGAGATGGGCAGCTATGCCATCGATCTGCGGGCCATGACCCAGGCAAGAGGCAGCTTCACCCTGACCTTTGAGCGCTATGAGGAAGTGCCCAAGGTCAACCAGGCGAAGATCATTGCCGACGCAAAGAACGAAGACTGATGAAACACCGGCCCGCACACCCTGAGGATGTGCGGGCCACGTATATACAGAAGGAGGGCAAATCAAATGGCAGAGGAACAGAAAGTCAAGGTGGCAGCCCCGGAAGCGGAAGCACCCTCCGCACCGGCACCCCTTCCCCAGCCGGAGGAGAATCCTGTGGAGCTTCTCGTCCGTCTGCAGAAAAAGCAGCTGCGTCATGCCCGGATTCAGACCGGTCTGCTCAGCGGGATGCTGGCCGTTGTCCTGGTGGTGGGACTGATGCTGACTGCCGGGGTGAGAACCACGGTGGCCCAGATCAATTCCATCGATTTTGACAAAATCAACGGTGCCATCAACAATGCCAGCCAGATCGTGGATCAGGTTTCCCGGCTGGATCTTGGGAAGATTGATGGGGCGGTGGATGCCCTCACCGAAGCGGCGGGAAATCTCAGCTCCGTGGATATGGCGTCCATCAACCAGGCGGTGGAGGCCCTGGGCGGCGCTGCCGGAAAACTGAGCCAGCTGGATGTTGAGAAGCTGAACAAAACCGTGGGTACCCTGCAGACCGTGGTGGACAACCTGAACGCGGTGGCAGAAAAGCTCCGCAACCCCTTTGGACGATAACAATAGCCCCCAGAAAAGGCAGCTGCTTGTTTGTTGCTGTTTACAATGAATTTGTGCCCATTGAGTTGACTTTGCAATGCAAACGGCATATAATATGGATATAAAGAATTGCAAAGGAGTTGTTTTTATGGCCAGTACAAATTTTAGCGTCCGTATGGACAGCGAGATTAAAAAGCAGTGTGAAACCCTTTATGGGGAATTGGGCATGAATCTGACCACTGCAATCAATGTTTTCCTGCGGCAGTCCCTCCGGGTAGGCGGTTTCCCCTTTGAGGTCAGACTGGATCAGCCGAATAAGGAAACCATCGCCGCCATGCTGGAAGCGGAGAGAATTGCCAAAGATCCCAGTATCAAGCATTACTCCGATGTGGAAGAGGCGCTTCGGGAGCTCAAACGATGAATCGTGATATCGTTTGGACAACGCAGTTCAAAAAAGATTATAAACTGGCGCTGAAGCGTCATCTGGACATCGAACTGCTGGATAACATTATCAGAAGCTTGTCCCGTGGGGAAACGCTGCCGGAGAGAAATAAAGATCATGCGCTGACGGGAGATTGGAGCGGGCACAGAGAATGCCATATTCTGCCGGATTGGCTCCTGGTGTACCGCATTGAGGATGATATCCTGGTACTCACATTGGCCCGTACCGGAACACACAGTGATTTGTTTAGAAAATAGGTTGCGAAAAACCGGAATTGACCGATCTGAAAGGTACTATGTGATATGTTCTATATTGTTTTTGATTTTGCGATGGCAGTAATCATGTTTCTATTTGGAATATGTTTTTACAAATCAAACGGGAATGCTGCCAGATTTTTGTCCGGTTACAATATGAAGTCTAAAGATGAACGAAAGAAATATGATGAAAACGCTATGTGTAGGGCTTATGGGAAAAGAATGATAGTTATGGCGTTGCCGTTCATTTTGGGAATCATTATAGATACTCAATATCAAGGAATTGGCTGTTTGATTGCATGGGTGGCATGGATTGTAATGCTGATTTTATTACTTGTTGATAGACATAAAAGAGAGCAGTAACTTGCAGTTTGTTTCTTTCAGCATCCTCCGAAAAGAGCGCACTTCTATACGCTCCGTATGTGCATTCCGTGTTCCTGTATTCCAACCAAGGATGTCTCCTTGCATCGCTTTGCTGCTATCCTGCATATGGGAACCGGCGTGACCGCAGTGGTCACGCCGGTTTAACTGCATTATGAATACCGCACTTTATGGGGTGCTTCTCTGATTGAGGGGAATTACTCCGCAGTCGGTTCCTCCTGAGTGTCCGGCTCGTCCTGGGGTGCGGGCAGGGCCTGATTGTCTGCGTTGACGTAGGCCATCAGCTCGTCGCCGGTGATGGTCTCCTTCACTAGCAGGAACTCGGAGATCTCGTCCAGAAGGCTCCGGTTCTCGGTGAGGATGCGCTTGGCGTCGGCGTAGGCGCTGTCCAGGATCTCCTTGACCTCCTGATCCACCTGGGCTGCGGTGGATTGGGCGCAGTCCATATAGGCCTGGCCGTCCAGGTACTGGTTCTGCACCGAGGCGGTGGTCATCAGGCCCAGATTGCTGCCCATGCCGTACTGGGTGACCATGTTCCGGGCAAGGGCGGTGGCCCGCTGGATGTCGTTGGCGGCGCCGGTGGTCTGCACCCCAAACACCACCTGCTCCGCGGCGCGGCCGCCCACCAGGGTACGCAGCTCGGTGCGCAGTTCCTCGGCGGTGCTGAGGAACTTCTCCTCCTCGGGCATCTGCATGGTGTAGCCCAGAGCGCCGGAGGTGTGGGGAACAATGGTGATCTTGGATACGGGCTGGGAGTGCTTCTCCAGAGCAGCGACCAGGGCGTGGCCCACCTCATGGTAGGCAACCAGCCGCTTCTCCATGTCGGTCAGAACGGTGTTCTTCTTCTCGGTACCGGCAATGACCGTCTCGAAGGACACCAGCAGATCCTCCTGGTTGACGGCCTGGCGTCCGTTGCGCACGGCCCGGAGGGCGGCCTCGTTGACCAGGTTGGCAAGGTCTGCGCCCACCGCACCGGCGGTGGCCTGGGCGATCTTGCGCAGATCCACATCCTCGGCAAGCCGGATCTTCCGGGTGTGCACCTTCAGAGTGTCCAGACGGCCCTGGAGGTTGGGACGATCCACAATGATCCGCCGGTCGAAGCGGCCGGGACGAAGCAATGCCTTGTCCAGGATCTCCGGACGGTTGGTGGCAGCCAGACACACGATGCCCTTGGAGGAATCGAAGCCGTCAATTTCACTGAGCAGCTGGTTCAGGGTCTGCTCCTGCTCGGAGTTGCTGCCCAGGCGGTTGTCCCGGGAGCGGCCTACGGCGTCAATTTCGTCAATGAAGATGATGCAGGGGGCTACCTTCGCAGCCTGCTGGAACAGGTCCCGGACCCGGCTGGCGCCCATGCCCACGAACATCTCCACAAAGTCGGAGCCGGAAATATAGAAGAAGGGAACATCGGCCTCGCCGGCCACGGCCTTGGCGAGCAGGGTCTTGCCGGTGCCGGGGGAGCCTACCAACAGAGCACCCTTGGGGAGCTTGGCGCCGATGGCGGTGTACTTCTGGGGGTTGTGGAGGAAGTCAATGATTTCCTGCAGGGACTCCTTGGCCTCGTCCTGACCGGCCACGTCCTTGAAGGTGACGCCGGTCTGCTTTTCCATGAACACCTTGGCCTTGGACTTGCCGAAGCCGCCCATCATGCCCTCGCTGCCCATGCGGCGGGTCACCAGATTCATCACCAGGAACAGCCCGCCGATCATGATGACGTAGGACAGGATCATCATAATCATGGAGTTGTCCTCCACGATGAGCTTATTCACCGTCACGCCCATTTTCACCAGCTCCTCGGCCATGGCCCGGGTGTCGGAGCCGCTGGGCAGGCCGGTGTAGCAGGCCTTCTGCTGGGAGGGGGATTTTGCTGCCTCCTCCTTGGTCATGTAGATGATCCGGTCCGACTGAATCTCCACCTCGGCAAGCTGCCCTGCGTCCCGGGTGGCCACGAAGTCTGAGTAGGTGGTCTGGTTGTACTGGCTGCTCTTGATGGCGTTGGAAATCCAGCTGAACAGAAGCACAAGCACCAGCGCAATCATCAGGGCAGTCATATAGTTTCCCTTGGGCTTGTTTGGCTTCTGGGGGTTGTTTCGATCATTTCCGCGATTGGGTTCCATATCCGCTCGCCTCCTGTTAATGTGCATGTAGGCTTTTCACCAATATAGCATAACTTGCCCCGGATGGCAACGAATGATTTTTCACCGGGGGTAAATTTTCTGTGAATAACCGGGTTCCTGGGGGGGAATGGGAAAAAAAGAAGTTGAGAAACCCGAAAAAATCTGCTATACTGATACCATCTATCGCTGTAGCCATCAGGGAAGCACTCCGTTAATGGGAGGCCTCCCGGGAAAGGAAACCCAGTATATGAACGATAAACGCAGGCCCTTTCGGGGAAAATCCGGCATAGATCGGCGGCAGGAGCCCCCGGCAGAGGAGACCGAAGGCCAGCTGGAAGGCCGCAACGCCCTCCAGGAGGCTCTGAAAAGCGGACGAACCATTGATAAAGTATTCATTGCCGAGGGCAATACCGATCGGGCACTCCAGCACCTGGCGGCCCAGGCAAAGGAGCAGGGCGCCGTGGTGGTGCCGGTGGACAGAAGGAAGCTGGATGCCATGTCCTTCACCCGGGCACACCAGGGCATCATCGCCCTGGCGGCTGCCCACGACTACTGCACCCTGGACGAGCTTCTGGAGGAGGCGCAGGCCAGAGGGGAGGCACCGCTGCTCGTCATCTGCGATGAGCTGTCGGATCCCCACAACCTGGGAGCCATTCTCCGCTCTGCCGAATGTGCCGGCGCCCACGGCGTCATTATCCCCAAGCGCCGGAGTGTGGGGCTGACAGCCACGGTGGCCAAGGCCTCGGCAGGCGCGGTGGAATATATGAAGGTGGCGAGAGTCACCAACATCAGCGCGGCCATTGCCCAGCTCAAGCAGAAGGGCGTGTGGGTCTACGGCACCGCTGCCGAGGGCTCCATCCCCATGTACCAGGCAGACCTCACCGGCCCCACGGCCATTGTCATCGGCAACGAGGGCGAAGGTATCTCTCCGCTGGTGCGCAAGAACTGTGACGTGATGGTGCATATTCCCATGCAGGGGAGAATCAGCTCCCTGAATGCATCCGCCGCCGCTGCCATACTGCTGTACGAGGCGGTGCGCCAGCGCCGATAACCAGGAGGAACGACCATGAACGACAATACCGGGAACGAATACCAGGAATTTGACCTGGAGGACATTCTCAAAGAATTTGGAGATGACAGCCGGGAGGAAGCGCCTGCTCAGGAGCCGGAGCTGCAGAGCAGTCCGGAGCCTGCCCGGGAGCAGCCTCTTTCCGAGCCTGCCGTGACGGAGCCCCAGCCGGAACCGGCGGCCTTGGATGCACGCCAACAGGAGACGGCGGAGCCGGAGGAAGCTCCCGACGATCCCGATCCCGCCGGGGAAGCGGTGCCGGAGGGAGACACCATCCGCTTTGATCCTGCCGCCGCGGAGCAGGCTGCCCAGAGCCAGACCGATGGGGCGGATGCCCAGGAGCCGGAGCAGATGACGCAGAACCAGTCTGCCCAGGAGCTTCCTGCCGACAGGCTGAAGCCCGCTTTTGAAGTGGAAGAGGAGTTTATCCCCGCACCCTCCCTGTTTACCTCCCGCTCCCGCTTGAAGGAACTGAAAAAGAAGCTGGTATCCGGCCCGGAAAAGCGCTACTATGAGCTGTCCGAGCAGGGAACCGGCCGGCTGCAGGTCGCCCTGCTTGTCACCGCCCTCATTGCGGCGCTGGGTGCCGGAATACTGGGCATGTCCGCTATGGAGCTGATCCCGGACAACCGACCGAAGCTGGTGATCTTCAGCCAGATCCTGTTTATGATGATCTCTGCCCTGATGGGCGTTCAGCTGATGATCGACAGCGTGGCGGATATCTTCAAGGGCAGATTCACGGTGAATGCCCTGGTCACCCTTACGTTTATTGCCTGTATGGCGGACGGGGCTATGTGCCTCAAGGAGCTGCGGGTTCCCTGCTGTGCGGCGTTCAGCCTGGAAATGGCCATGGCCCTGTGGGGCAGGCTCCAGCACAGGAATACCGAGCTTGGCCAGCTTGACACCATGCGCAAAGCGGTTCGGCTGACAGGCATCCGCCGGGTGAAGAACTACTGTGACGGAAAAGACGGCTTCCTCCGGGGCGAAGGTCAGGTGGAGGATTTCATGGACAGCTATGACAAGCAGTCCGGGCCTCAGATCATTCAGAGCATCTATGCGGGGATAGCCTTTGCGGCGTGTGCGGCCATTGCGGTGGTGGCGGGACTTCGCAGCGGCTTCAGTGTGGCTCTGCAGATCTTCTCCACCAGTCTGCTGGTGGCAGTCCCGGCAACCTTCTTCGTCAGTCTCACCCGGCCCATGGCCATTCTGGAGACGCGGCTGCACATGGTGGGCACGGTACTGTGCGGCTGGCAGGGCGTCAAGGGGCTGAAGGGCAAGGCGTTCTTCCCCGTTTTTGACCAGGATCTGTTTCCACAGGGCAGCACCAAGATCAACGGCGTCAAATTCTATGGTGACGAGGATCCCATTGACGTGGTTTCCTATACGGCATCCCTGCTCAGCGCGGCAGGCGGCGGCCTGACCACCGTATTCAAAAACCTGATGGATAACCGTGGCGGACAGCTCCAGACGGTGGAATCCTTCCAGCGCTATGTGGGTGGAGGCATCGGCGGCGAGATTCATGGAATGCCGGTGCTGCTGGGCAGTATGCAGTTCCTGGAGGATATGGGCGTGGCCATTCCTGAGGGAACCATGGTCAGCCAGGCGGTATATGTGGCCATTGACGGTGAACTTGCTGCGGTGTACGCCATCTCCTATGCCAAGATGCGCTCCGCTGCGGCGGGTCTGGTGGCTCTGTGCGGCTTCCGGAAGGTGACCCCTGTGATGCTGTGCGGCGATTTCATGCTCACGGAGGATTTCCTGCGGGCCAAGTTCAATGTGCGCACCAAGCGGGTGCTGTTCCCCCAGAAGGAACAGCGCTCCCAGATGAGCAAGGCGGAGCCTGATCCTCAGGCCCCCGTGCTGGCAATCACCACCCGGCCGGAGCTGGTGAGCAGCGCCTACGCCATCACCGGCGCCGGTGCCCTGCGTACGGCCTGCACCCTGGGCCTTGCCATCCACATTCTGGGCGGCATTCTCGGTGTGCTCATCATGCTGGCACTGGCGGTAATCGGCAATACGGATCTGCTGACACCCACCAACGTGCTGCTCTATCAGCTGATCTGGGGTGTCCCGGGGCTGCTGGTTACGGAGTGGACCAGGGTTCTGTAAAACAATTGTGAAAATCTTTTACAAATAGTTGCAAATTGTAAATTCCTGGAGTATAATAGAGCATCATCAATATAGGAATGCTTTGTCATGGGCGTTCCTTGAGAAGGAGGACGAAAATGAACAAGAGATTGACCGTTCTGCTGGCGCTGACTCTGGTGTGTGCTCTGCTGCTGGCAGCATGTGGTAAGGAGCGCCCCGAGGCGGAGCCTCAGGCTGCGGATGCCCAGGGCCAGACCGCTGCCCCCACTGTGCAGCCTCTGGAGGTTTCCCTGACCGCCGCCGATCTGACCTACAACACCTGGAGCAGCCCCAACGGCCTTACCGTGAATCTCAGTGCCACTCCCAGCCAGCACGAGGACAGCCACAGCGCCGAGTTCGTGATTCGGGTCGGGGATGTGGAGGAGCTGCGTGTTCCCTGCGAATGGGACGGCACCGCCTATACGGCCACTGCCGACCTGAATGCCAAAAACGGCTATGGCTACTACCTGGTCATCCGCAATGAAAGCGGGGCCAGCCAGGAGCTGACCGTGGACTCCCCCGACACCATGAAGCAGCCGCTGCTGGTGAATATGGCTGACGCGCTGGAAGCCTACTGCACTCTGAACGTGGAGACTGCAAACATCAACGATGGCGTTCTGACTGTGGACAGCGGCAGCGTGATGGTGCAGGCTCCCGCCGTTACTGTGGACGGAAAAGCCGTAACCTGCACGGATGCCGCCCTGGTGCTGACGCTGGACGAGCATGAGATTGGCCGTGTCAGCCTGACCCTGATGCCGGTTGGGGCGAATGGCGGCTATGAGCAGGCCCTGCGGGGCACTCCCTTTGAAGTGGGTGAGCTGGCCGACGGTCAGGAGCTGAAGCTTCGTCTGGAGGCGACCCTCTCCGACGGACAGGTTCTGACGGCTGTGGGAACCACCTGGCTGTACAGCGGCGGGGAGCTTCAGGGCACTGTGGGCTGAGCCATTTGATTTGCTGTAAAAAACGCCGCCTGTCCGGGCGGCGTTTTTGCGGGGAAAAGTGTGGAAACCTGACAGGAATGCCAACTATCGTTTTTTCACAAAATTAGGCATTGCGTCTTGTTTTTTATGTGAATACTATAAAAAGTTGAGAAAATGCAAATTTTGCGATTGATTTTGAGAGCCGTTTGACTTACAATGAGCACGAGCGGATTTTGGATATTCTGACGTAAGCGCTTTTGCACAAAAGGGGTGGGAAAATGCTGAATGTGGTGCTGGTGGAACCTGAGATCCCCCAGAACTGCGGCAACATTGCCCGAACCTGTGCTGCTACCGGCGCAAGGCTCCATCTGATCCGCCCCCTTGGCTTCGACATCTCCGAGAGGGCTGTCCGCCGGGCAGGGCTGGATTACTGGCACATGGTGGAGGTCATCGATTACGAAAACCTGGAAGACTTCTTTTCCAGGAACAAGGTAGAGCAGATGTGGTGCCTGTCTACGAAAGCACCCCGATGCTACACGGAGGCTGCGTATCACGACGGCTGCTACCTGTTCTTCGGCAAAGAGACCAGGGGTCTGCCCGAGACCTTCCTGAAGGATCACTATGATGAATGTGTCCGCATTCCCATGCGCCCGGACGCCCGGAGCCTGAACCTGAGCAATGCCGTGGCTGTGACTGTGTTTGAAGCGCTTCGCCAGCTTTCCTTTCCCAATTTACAAGACTATGGAAAAATGCGGGACACTTCCGGCTGAGGAGCCCGGATTGCTCCGCCAAAAAACTTTGGAGGGTTAATTATGAACTACAATAAGAAGTCCATTGAGGACATCGAGGTAGCCGGCAAGCGTGTGCTGTGCCGCTGTGATTTCAATGTTCCCACCAAAAACGGCGTCATTACTTCCGACAAGCGGATCGTGGCTGCCCTGCCCACCATCCAGTACCTGGTCGCCCACAAGGCCCGGGTCATTCTGTGCTCCCACATGGGCAAGCCCAAGGGTGAGTGGAAGCCGGAACTGAGCCTGAAGGTCGTTGCCAAGCGCCTGAGCGAGCTGCTGGGTCAGGAGGTCA
>CALYRG010000023.1 GCA_945482615.1 uncultured Clostridia bacterium
AAGATGATGGGCATAACACCGGACATGCTCACCTTAATGGGCAGGTTGGTGTTCTGACCGCCATAGATCTTCCGGCCTACAACGCGCTTTGCGTACTGGATGGGAATCCGGCGCTCGGCATCGTTGATGAAGATGATGAATAGAACCAGCGCAGCCATACCGATGACCACGATGATGATCTGCCACCAGACCATTTGGAAGAGGTTGGTGACCATTCTGGGAAGACCGGAGACGATGTTGGCAAACAGGATCATGGAGATGCCGTTGCCGATACCGGATTCGGTGATCTGCTCGCCCATCCACATGACCATAGCGGAACCGGCGGTGAACGCCAGGACGATGACCATGCCGGGCAGGAAACCGTCTTCCACGATAGAGAAGCCGTAGGACTTCTCATAGTTGGTGAGCATGGTGTAATATGCCCAGCCCATGACCAGGCCCAGGCCCACGGTGGTGTAGCGGCTGATCTTCGCGATCTTCTTCTTGCCCTCCTCGCCGCCTTCCTTGGCCAGCCGCTCCAGAGCGGGGATGGCGATGGTCAGCAGCTGGATGATGATGGAGGCGTTAATGTAGGGCTGAATGCCCAGCGCAAAGATGGTCGCCTGAGAGAAGGCGGAGCCGGACATTGCGTTGTACAGGCCCAGAATGGTGTTGGACAGGACGGTATCGAAGTAGTTGGACAGAGTCGCTACATCGATGAAGGGGACAGGGATAACGTTGCCCACCCGGTAGATGAGCAGGGCAAAGATGGTAAAGATGATCTTCTTCCGCAGTTCAGGGATACCCCATGCGTTGCGCAGTGTCTGGATCACTTAGACCACCTCGGCCTTTCCACCCGCCTTCTCAATCTTTTCCTTTGCAGACTCAGAGAAAGCCGCAGCCTTGACCGTCACCTTCTTGGTGAGGTTGCCGTTTGCAAGGACCTTCAGGCCGTAGGGGCAGGCGGAAATGACACCATTGGCTACCAGAGCGGCAGCGTCCACTACAGCGCCGTCCTCAAAGCCGTTGAACGCAGTCAGGTTCACAGCGGTCAGAGGCTTGGCGAAGACGTTGTTGAAGCCGCGCTTGGGGATCCGGCGGGACAGAGGCATCTGGCCGCCTTCGAATCCGACGCGAACCTTGCCGCCGGAACGGGCCTTCTGGCCCTTGTGGCCCCGGCCGCCGGTCTTGCCGTTGCCGGTAGCGATGCCGCGGCCCTTACGCTTGCCCACATGGGTGGAGCCAGCGACGGGAGAGAGCTCATGAAGCTTCATAATTCTTTCCCCTCCTTATTCAACTTCGGTGACCTCGAGCAGATAGCCGATCTTGGCGATCTTGCCCCGGGTCTGGGTATTGTCGGGCTGGATGGACACCTGGCCAATCTTCCGCAGTCCCAGGGACGCGGCAGTGGCGATGTGCTTCTCCAGGCGGCCGTTCAGGCTCTTAACAAGCTTAATCTTCAGGTTTGCCATGTTAATTGCCCTCCTTGTCAGACGATTTGATCCACGCTCTTGCCCCGGACGGCAGCAACCTGCTCGGGGGAACGCAGGGAAGTCAGACCAGCCATGGTGGCCTTGACAACATTCTGGGGGTTGTTGGAGCGCAGGCACTTGGCGCAGATATTCTTAATGCCAACAGCCTCCATGACGGCACGGACAGCGCCGCCGGCGATGACGCCGGTGCCCTCGGGGGCGGGCTTCATCAGCACGGTGCCGGCACCGAAGATGCCAGTCACTTCGTGGGGAATGGTGGTGCCGGCCAGGGAGACCTTGACCATGTTCTTCTTGGCATCGGCGATGCCCTTCAGAATTGCCTCGGAAACCTCAGCAGCCTTGCCCAGACCGTAACCCACGGTGCCCTTGCCGTCGCCCACGACGACCAGAGCGGAGAACTTCATAACGCGGCCGCCCTTAACGGTCTTGGAGACCCGGTTCAGGTAAACGACCTTCTCAATGAGCTCGGGAGCATCATTGTTCTGCTTCGTATAAGCCATTTCTTTTCCTCCTTACGCTTAGAACTGGAGGCCGCCCTCACGGGCACCTTCAGCCAGGGCAGCCACACGGCCATGATAGACATAACCGCCGCGGTCAAAAACGACCTCAGTAATGCCCTTTTCCTTCGCACGCTCAGCCAGAGCCAGGCCAACCTTCCTGGCGGCCTCGCAGTTGCCGGCGGCGCCCTCGAAAGCCTTCTCCAGGGTATTGGCGGAGGCCAGAGTCACGCCGTTGACATCGTCGATAAGCTGTGCGTAGATGTTGGCGTTGGAGCGGAACACGTTCAGACGGGGGCACTCAGGAGTGCCGGAGATCTTGGCGCGAACACGGACATGCCGGTGCAGGCGCATTGCTTTCTTATTGATTTTGCTGACCATTTCGGCACACCTCCATTACTTCTTACCACCGGTCTTACCAACCTTGCGGCGGATGACCTCAGTGGAATACTTGATGCCCTTGCCCTTGTAGGGTTCGGGGGGACGCTTGCCACGGACTTCTGCGGCAAACTGGCCGACGGTCTGCTTGTCGATGCCGTGGATGATGATCTTGTTGGGGGCGGGAACCTCGATGGTGATGCCGGGGATCTCATCCACAATGACCTCGTGGGAGAAGCCCAGACGCATGACCAGCTTGTTGCCCTTCTTCTCGGCACGGTAGCCGACGCCGTTGACTTCCAGTTCCTTGGTGAAGCCCTTCTCCACACCCTCGACCATGTTGTTCAGCAGAGTGCGGGTCAGGCCGTGCAGAGACTTGTGCAGGTGCTCCTCATCGGGGCGGTCAACAGTCAGGACATTGCCGTCCACCTTCAGGATCATATCGGGATGGAAGGTGTAGGTCAGGGTACCCTTGGGGCCCTTAACGGTGACCTCATTGCCCTCGGCAATGGTCACGGTGCAGTTAGCCGGAATTGCAATCGGCTTTCTACCAATTCTAGACATTTTCCGCGTTCCTCCTTACCAGACGAAGGCCAGAACTTCGCCGCCGATGTGGTTCTCACGAGCCTTCTTGTCGGTCATAACGCCCTTGGAGGTGGAGACGATGGCGATACCCAGACCCTTGAGGACCTTGGGCATCTCGTCAGCACCGGCGTAGATCCGCAGGCCGGGCTTGGAAACGCGGCGCAGACCGGACAGAACCGGCTGCTTCTTGGCCAGATACTTCAGAGTGATGTGAATGACGCCCTGGTTGCCGTTGTCCACGATGGTGTAGGCCTTGATGTAGCCCTCGTCCAGCAGGATCTGAGCAATGGCCTTCTTCAGGTTGGAAGCAGGGACATCCACGGTGTCGTGCTTTGCAGTGCTGGCATTCCGGATGCGGGTCAGCATATCTGCTACGGGATCGGTGATTTGCATGTTGATTATCCTCCTTATAGAAGTTACGGGCTTAACCCGTTGAAGACCCGACGGTTTCCCGGGAATGCGCTCCTCCGCAGAGGAGCCATCTTCCCGGGACTCATCGAATCCTTTTTACATTAGGATCTTGACTCCCTTAGTTTACCAGCTGGCCTTCCGGACACCGGGGATCTGGCCCTTGTAAGCCAGCTCCCGGAAGCAAACACGGCAGATGCCGTAGTTGCGCAGGTAAGCGTGGGGTCTGCCGCAGATCTTGCAGCGGTTGTAGCGGCGGCTGGAGAACTTGGGCTCAGCCTGCTGCTTCAGAATCATAGACTTCTTTGCCATATCAGTGTCCTCCTCAATCAAGCGGTGAAGGGAGCGCCCAGCTGGCTCAGCAGCTCCTTGGCTTCCTCGTCGGTGGCAGCGGTGGTGCAGATGCAGATGTCCATACCACGGATCTTGTCCACCTTATCGTACTCGATCTCAGGGAAGATCAGCTGCTCCTTCAGACCGAAGGCGTAGTTGCCGCGGCCGTCAAAGGAGTTGGGGTTGATGCCGCGGAAGTCGCGGACACGAGGCAGGGCCACGCTGAACAGGCGGTCCAGGAACTCGTACATCTTGTCGCCGCGGAGGGTGACCTTCACGCCGACGGTTTCGCCCTCACGGAGCTTGAAGTTTGCGACGGACTTGCGGGCCTTGCACACAACAGCCTTCTGGCCGGTGATGGTACCCAGATCCTTCACGATTGCCTCGATCTCCTTGGCGTTGTTCTTGCTCTCACCGCAGCGGACATTGACGATGACCTTGTCCAGCTTGGGGATCTGCATGACGCTCTTGTAGCCGAACTTCTTGTTCAGAGCAGGAGCGATCTCGGCAACATATCTTTCTTTCATTCTGCTAGCCATTTACAATACGCTCCTTTCTCAGATTTCGGCGCCGCACTTGCGGCAGACGCGGACCTTCTTGCCATCGACCATGTTGTAGCCGACCCGGACGCCCTTGCCGCACTTTTCGCAGAACAGGGCGACCTTGCAGGCACGGATGGGGGTCTCCTTCTTCACGATGCCACCGGTCTCGCCCTGACGGCGGGGCTTGGTGTGGCAGGTGGCGACGTTGACCTTCTCCACGATGACCTTCTCTTCGGCAGGCATGGCAACCAGGACCTTGCCCTTCACGCCCTTGTCCTTGCCGGACAGGACGATAACGGTATCATTCTTCTTAATGTTCATTCTTCGGTTCCCCCTTAGATGACTTCGGGTGCCAGAGACAGGATCTTCATGTAGTCCTTCTCACGCAGCTCCCGGGCCACCGGTCCAAAGATACGGGTACCCTTGGGGTTACGGTCTTCCTTGATGATCACGGCAGCGTTCTCATCAAAGCGGACATAGCTGCCGTCCTCACGACGGACGCCCCGCTTGGTACGGACGATAACAGCCTTGACGACTTCGCCCTTCTTCACCTGGCCGCCGGGAGTGGCCTTCCGGACGGAAGCGACGATGACATCACCGATGTTGCCGTACTTCCGCTTGGAGCCGCCCAGGACCCGAATGCAGTGAATCTCCTTGGCGCCGGTGTTGTCGGCAACCTTCAGATAGCTTTCTTCCTGAATCATTCGTTTCCGACCTCCTTACTTCGCCTTCTCGATAATGCGGACCAGTCTCCAGCGCTTGTCCTTGGACAGGGGACGGGTCTCCATGACCTCCACGGTATCGCCGATGCCGCACTCGTTGTTTTCGTCGTGGGCTTTCAGCTTGTAAGTCCGCTTCATGGTCTTCTTATACAGAGGATGCTGCACGCTATCCTCAATTGCCACCACAATGGTCTTGTCCATCTTGTCGGAGACGACCTGACCGATTCTGGTTTTACGGAATGCTCTATTCTCAGTCATTTACGTATCCTCCTCAGACGTTGGTCTTCTCGCGAATAATGGTCTTGACGCGGGCAATGTCCTTCTTGGTCGCGGCGATCTGCATGGGGTTGTCCAGCTGGTTGGTTGCGTGCTGCATTCTCAGCATGAACAGGTCCTTCTTCAGCTCGTCCAGCTTCTTAGCCAGTTCTTCGGTAGACAGATTCTTGAGTTCCTTTGCCTTCATCATTATTCACCACCAATCTCAGTTTCGACTTCCTTGGTGATGATCCGGGTCTTGATGGGCAGCTTGTGCTGCGCCAGACGCAGAGCCTCGCGGGCGACCTCTTCGGACACGCCGCCGATCTCAAACATCACCTTCTGATTCTTAACGACTGCGACCCAGCCTTCGGGAGCGCCTTTACCGGAACCCATACGGGTGCCCAGGCCCTTCTTGGAGTAAGGCTTGTCGGGGAAGATCTTGATCCACACCTTACCACCACGCTTGGTGTAACGGGTCATGGCGATACGGGCGGCCTCGATCTGGTTTCCGGTGATCCAGCCGGGCTCCAGAGCCTGGATACCGTACTCACCGTAGGAAACCTTATTGCCGCGGGAGGCAGCGCCGGTCATACGGCCGCGCTGAACCTTGCGGTACTTCACTCTTTTGGGCATCAGCATTAGCGGTTGCCTCCTTCTCTGCGGTAGTTGGGTCTGTCGCCGTTGCGGCGGTCACCGCCCCGACGGTCGCCATTGCGGCGGTCGCCCCGGCGGTCATTGTTGCGGCGCTCGCGCTTCTCGGGCTCGGGAGCGGCGGCGCGCAGGGTGGTGTTCAGAACCTCGCCCTTGTAGATCCACACCTTCACGCCGATGCGGCCGTAGGTGGTGGCAGCCTCCGCGAAGCCGTACTCGATGTCGGCGCGGATGGTCTGCAGGGGGATGGTGCCCTCATGGTAGCTCTCGGAGCGGGCGATTTCAGCGCCGCCCAGACGGCCGCCGCAGGTGACCTTGATGCCCTTGGCACCCAGGCGGGTGGCCTGCTGCATGGCCTTCTTCATGGCCCGGCGGAAGGAGATACGCTTCTCCAGCTGCTGAGCGATGTTCTCAGCCACCAGCTGAGCGTTCAGGTCGGGGCTGCGAACCTCAACGATGTTCAGGTTCACGCTCTTGCCCAGGCGCTTCTCCATATCCTTGCGCAGGTTCTCGATCTCCGCGCCGGCCTTGCCGATGACCACGCCGGGACGGGAGCAGTTGATGTTGATCTTGACCTTGCCGCTGCTGCGCTCGATCTCGATCTTGGCAACGCCCGCGGCGTACAGCTTGTTCTTCAGATACTTACGGATGTTGTAATCTTCGACGACCAGGTCACCGACCTTGTCCTCGCGGGCGTACCAGCGGGAATCCCAGTCCTTGATAACGCCTACCCGCAGTCCATGGGGATTAACTTTCTGTCCCATAGCTACCTCCTGATTAAGCCTTCTCGCTCACACCGATGGTGATGTGAGTGGTTCTCTTGTTGATCCGAACGAAACCACGACGGGAAGCGATGCGGCCGCGCTTCAGGATGGGGCCGGGGTTCGCAACCACAGTGGAAACGTACAGGTTTTCAGCGTTCATGCCGTTGTTGTGCTCAGCGTTGGCAACAGCGCTCTTGAGCAGCTTGGCCATGGGCTCACAGGCAGCCTTGGAGGTCTGCGCCAGAGCAGCCTCGGCAGTCTTGACGTCCATGCCACGGATCATGTCACAGACCAGCTTAACCTTACGAGGAGACATACGGACATATTTCACATGTGCAAAGCTTTCCATATTCTACCTCCTTACTTCGCGTTCGCGGTCTTATTGCCGGAGTGGCCACGGAAGGTCCGGGTGGGAACGAACTCGCCCAGCTTGTGGCCGACCATATCCTCGGTGATATAGACGGGAACGTGCTTCCGGCCGTCGTGGACGGCGATGGTGTGACCGACGAAGGAGGGGAAGATGGTGGAAGCTCTGGACCAGGTCTTCAGAACTTTCTTTTCACCGGCCTTGTTCAGCTCCTCGACACGCTTGTACAGCTCAGGAGCGACGAAAGGGCCCTTCTTGATACTTCTGCTCATTTCATTTCCTCCTTACTTGCTGTTTCTGCGCTTGATGATGAACTTATTGGAACGGTTCTTCTTCGCGCGGGTCTTGTAACCCAGAGCCGGCTTGCCCCAGGGAGTCACAGGGCCGGGACGGCCGACAGGTGCACGGCCTTCGCCGCCGCCGTGGGGATGGTCGTTGGGGTTCATAACGGAGCCGCGGACGGTGGGACGCACGCCCATGTGGCGCTTACGGCCGGCCTTGCCGATGTGGACGTTCTCGTGATCCAGGTTGCCCACCTGACCGATGCAGGCAGTGCAGTTGGTACGGACGTAACGAACTTCGCCGGAGGGCAGGCGGATCTGAGCCAGATCGCCTTCCTTGGCCATCAGCTGTGCAGCGGCACCGGCAGAACGAACCAGCTGAGCGCCGTGACCGGGCTGCAGCTCCACGTTGTGGATGACGGTACCCACAGGGATGTTGGCGATGGGCAGGCAGTTGCCGGGCTTGATGTCGGCAGCGGCAGAGGCGATGACGGTGTCACCGGCCTTCAGGCCGTAGGGAGCCAGAATGTAGGACAGGGTGTTGTCCTCATAGCGGATCAGAGCGATATAGGCGGTACGGTTGGGGTCATACTCGATGCGCTCAACGGTAGCGCTCATATCGGTCTTCAGACGCTTGAAATCGATGATACGGTACTTGCGCTTGTTTCCGCCGCCCTTGTGGCGAACGGTGATGCGACCGTAGCTGTTGCGACCGGCATTCTTCTTCAGGGTCTCAACCAGGCTACGCTCAGGTCTTGCCTTCTTGTCCACGCCGTCGAAGCCGGAAACAGTCATGTTGCGGCGGGCGGGGGTGTAAGGCTTAAAAGTCTTAATTGCCATTTGCGTTTCTCTCCTTTATTGAGATTGGTTTAGACCATACCCTCGAAGAACTCGATGGTCTTGGAGTCAGGGGTCAGGGTGACAATGGCCTTCTTGGTCTCAGGGCGTCTGCCCATGGGGTAAGCGCCGGTGCGCTTGGCCTTGCCCTGGGAACGGATGGTGTTGACCTTGGCGACCTTGACGCCGAAGACCTTCTCCACCGCTTCCTTGATCTCGGGCTTGGTAGCGTTCACAGCGACCATGAAGACGTACTTCTTATCAGCGACGCTCTCCATGGACTGCTCGGTGATGACCGGCCGTCTGATGATATCGTAAGCGTTCATTATGCGAATACCTCCTCGATGGTCTTCAGAGCCGCCTGGTCAACAACCAGCTTGCCGGCGTTCAGCACGTCGTAGACGTTCAGGACGTTGGCGAAGGTAACCTGGCAGCCAGGAATGTTCCGGCCGGACTTCACCACGTTCTGGTCAGCGGCAGCGGTGACAACCAGGGTCTTGGTGTCGCAGCCGACAGCCTTCAGGAACTTGGCAAAGTCAGCGGTCTTGGGTGCGTCCATACGGATGGCGTCGATGACCACCACATTGCTCTCGGCAGCCTTGGCGCTCAGAACGCTCTTCAGAGCCAGGCGCTTGGCCTTCTTGTTCAGGCTGTAGCTGTAGGAGCGGGGCTTGGGAGCGAACACGATGCCGCCGTGGGTCCACTGGGGAGCCCGGGTAGAGCCCTGACGGGCGCGGCCGGTGCCCTTCTGACGCCAGGGCTTGCGGCCGCCGCCGGAAACCTCAGCGCGGGTCAGAGCGCTCTGTGTGCCCTGACGGACGTTGGCCAGGTGGTTCTTCACCACGTCATGGACAACAGACTCGTTGGGGGTGATGCCAAACACAGCTTCGGGCAGTTCGATCTCGCCAACCAGCTTGCCGGACATATCATAAACGTTAGTCTTAAGCATGATTTAAGATCTCCTTTCCTTAGCCTCTTGCGGAAGCCTTCTGCGGATTTCTGCCGGAAGCCTTCTGCGGGTTCTTGCTGATGCCAGCATCGCCGGCAACCTTGACCTTGTTGTTCTTCACAGTGTTGCGGATATAGACCAGACCGCCCTTGGGGCCGGGGATGGCGCCGCGGATGACGAGCATGTTCAGCTCGGCGTCCACCTTGACCACATCCAGGTTCTCGATGGTGACCTGCTCGTTGCCCATCTGGCCAGCGCCGATCTTGCCGGGGAAGATCCGGGACTGGTGAGAAGAGGCGCCCATGGAACCGGCATGACGATGGACAGGGCCGCCGCCGTGGGTCATGGGAGTACGGCCGGCGCCGTGGCGCTTGACAACGCCCTGGTAGCCATGGCCCTTGGAAATACCGGTGACATCGATCTTGTCGCCGGCAGCGAAGGTGTCGGCCTTCACCACATCGCCCACGTTCATGGACTCAGCGGCATCCAGCTTGAACTCCTTCAGGTACTTCTTGGCCTCGACGCCGGCCTTCTTCAGGTGGCCAGCCTCAGGCTTGGTCAGCTTGGACTCCTTGATGTCTTCGAAGCCCAGCTGGACGGCGGTGTAGCCGTCGGTCTCGACGGTCTTCTTCTGAGTGACGACGCAGGGGCCTGCTTCCACGACGGTAACAGGGATGACCTTGCCGCTCTCATCGAAGATCTGGGTCATGCCCACTTTTTTGCCGATGATTGCTTTCTGCATGGTTGGTTTCTCCTTTTTTAATAGGTTATTGGTCGGAAGCCCCATTGGGAAGAGCTGCCGACATGACCCGTCCGCCCGATGCCAGACAGTGCGGGCTGCTGTGCTTCCCTTTCGGAAATTACAGCTTTATCTCAATCTCAACGCCAGCGGGAAGATCCAGGCTCATCAGAGCCTCCACGGCCTTCTGGTTGGGGTTGAGGATATCGATCAGACGCTTGTGGGTTCTGCGCTCGAACTGCTCACGGCTGTCCTTGTTGACGTGAGGGGAACGCAGGATGGTGACGATTTCCTTCTTGGTGGGCAGGGGGATGGGGCCGGAAACCTGTGCGCCGCTGCGCTTTGCGGTTTCCACGATTTTGGCTGCGCTGGAATCGATCAGCTGGTGATCGTAAGCCTTCAGCCGGATGCGGATCATCTGGTTTGCCATAGTTTTCTGTTTCCTCCTTGAATGACGTACTCAGTTTGCTTGGTGTCTGGGTACGGTCGAGCTGTTTGTCCGCGCCGCCGTGCGTATCACTCCGAGCCATGAAAAATGGCCGACCTAGGCCGACCCTTTCTCCAAGTCCCGGCGATATACGCGGGTACTTCGAAACAGTTCAGCCGCCCGATGACCGGACATACTCCGCAGAAGTTACCGCCCTTTCGGGCGCAATCTCCTGCATCATCGCATTGCACGCGCAGTTTCCCCACACGCGCTTGAATATAATACCACCCTCTTCGGAATTTGTCAAGCAAATTTTCAGAAAAAATCACAAAAATTTACCTGCATTTTCGTGAATAACGGAGAAATAATTCGTCCGCCAAAGAAGGACAACTATCGCCCACAGCCGCACAAAAAAGCAGGGCGGCATCACCGCCCCACAATATCATATAGATATATTTGTCCGCCAATGATCGCCGCCCCCCTTGGCTCCCCCGACGGGGGAGCTGGCGCGAAGCGACTGAGGGGGTGTCGTTGGTATAATCGACCATTCCCAACGAACGCAGGACACCGCCTCCGACCTCGCAAGCTCGGCCACCGAAAATTGTGATGTGATTGCCACCGGCAATCATAGGGATTTTGATTTGCTGCGCGGGGCACAACCCTCAAAGAGGGAGGCAAGGTCATCCTCCCGGTGCCCTTACTTATCTTCCACCACCTGGAAGATGAGGAATTTCAGATAGTAGCTCTCCTCCGCCGCCCACAAAATGGGATGGTCTGCTGCCTGGGTGCGAAGCTCGATCTGCCGCAGACGCTTGTGGGAGAGCCTTGCCGCCGTGCGGATCATATCGGTGAACAGTTCCTGGGTCATAAAGTGGGAGCAGGAGCAGGTGGCAAAGAACCCGCCGTCCTTCACCAGCCGCAGTGCGCGCATGTTGATCTCCCGGTAGCCCCGGATGGCATTCTTCGTGGCCTCCCGGGACTTGGTAAAGGCAGGCGGATCCAGGATCACCACATCATACTGCTTGCCCTGGGCTACCATTTTGGGCAGCTCCTCCAGCACATCCACGCACCGCCAGGTCATAACGTTCTCCAGGCCGTTGCGCCGGGCATTCTCCGCCGCCTGATCCAGGGCGTACTGGGAGATGTCCAGCCCTTCCACCGATTTTGCCCCGGCCAGAGCTGCATTCAGGGCAAAGGTGCCCATATTGGTAAAGCAGTCCAGCACGTCGGCATCCCTGCAGATGCCCTGCATGGCCAGACGGTTGTACTTCTGATCCAGGAAAAAGCCGGTCTTCTGTCCGTTCTCCACGTCCACCAGGTAGCGCACGCCGTTTTCCACGATCTCCACCCTGGGATCAAAGGCATCCCCCAGGAAGCCCTTCACCGGAAGAAGTCCCTCCTTCTTCCGCTCCCGGGCGTCACTGCGCTCGAAGACACCCCGGATGGCGATGCCGTCCTCCGCCAGAACCTCCTTCACCAGCTTCACAAGCTGCTCCTTGAAGGCCTCCATGCCCAGGGCCAGGCACTGAACCACCAGGATGTCGCTGTACTTGTCCACCACCAGACCCGGCAGGAAGTCCGCCTCCCCGAAAATAACCCGGCAGGCACTCACATCCATATATTCCATGCCCAGCTTGCCCAGGCCCCTGCCCAGAATTTCCCGAACCCCGGTGTCCACCGCAGGTGCCGGGCTCTTTCGCATCACGCTCTTGCGATAGTCCCAGGCATTTTTCACCCGCATCCGCAGAAAATCCTCATCGATGGGCTGCTCCGGGTTCCGGGTCAGCATCCGGATGCGGATTTTGGAATTCTGATTGATAAAGCCCCTGCCCAGGCCCCTGCCCCCGGCATCCTGGACGGACACAACACTGCCGTTTTTAAACCGGCCCTGAATGGTCTCAATTTCGTTGTCATAAATCCACAGTCCCCCGGACTGGAAGTAGCGCCCCTCGCCCTTTTTCAGGGTAACCATCGTCTGTGCTTCCATATGAATACTCCTCTCCATAGCTTCCTTCCTATTATATGCCCGGCAAAGCATCACGTCAAGGCGCTGCTGCCCGAAAGGAAACGGCGATTTCTGCGGCACAGCCCTTGTAATTTCCGGGAAAGTACGCTATAATGTAAACACCTTTATATGGAGTGCTTGCTATGGCGAAAACAAATCAGGATTGGGATGAATTGGGCCGGGACATCCAGCGCATTGTGGATCAGGCCGTCCGTTCCCAGGATTATCAGCAATTGAATCAAGCCATTCACCAGGCCATTGACCGGGCGGTGGATGCGGGCAGCGATGCCATCCGCCGGGCTGTGGACAATACCACCCGGCCGGCGCAGCGCCCTGTCCGGGAGCCCTCCCAGCCTGTCCGGAAGCCCCGGCCTGTGGTGATCGACTCCCAGACCGGTATGCCGGAAAGCCAGGACCTTCCCGTCCTCTACGGCAGAACCGGCGGCCAGACCGCCATGGGTGTAATCAAGGTAGTGGGCGGCGGCGTACTGACCCTGTTCGGCTTTCTGGGCGGGCTCGCCTCCGGGATCGTGAGCCTGGTCACGGGAGCAGCCTTCCTGAGCTTTGCCACCGTCTGCGCCGGCCTGGGCCTTCTGGGCGGTGCGGGACTGCTGACCAGCGGCATCCGCAATCTGACCTGGGTCAGCCGCTTCAAAACCTACTGTAAAGCCCTGGGCCGTCAGACCCACATGAGCCTGGATAAGCTCGCCCGCATTGTAGGCCGGAACACCGGCTTTGTCCGCCGGGATCTGGAAAAGATGATCGATGCGGGACTGTTCCTGGAGGGCCACATCGACAACGAGCAGAAGACCCTTATCACCAGCAACGAAACCTACCGCCACTACGAGCAGAGCCGTCTGGCTCTGGAGCAGCGGCAGCGTGACCAGGCAGCCCAGGCCAAAGCGGAGCAGGCGCAGAAGAAGGCCCAGGAAAGCCGCGACTCCCGGGTACAGGAGGTGCTGGACAAGGGCAACGCCTTCCTGCGGGACATCCGCAAGTGCAACGACGACATCCCCGGTCAGGAAATATCCGAAAAGATTTCCCGGATGGAGCTGATTGTCCAGCGGATCTTCCAGCGGGCGGAGGCCCACCCGGAGATTGTCCCCGACCTGAAAAAGCTGATGGACTACTACCTGCCCATGACGGTAAAGCTTCTGCGGGCCTATGCGGACATGGATGCTCAGCCGGTGCAGGGACAGACCATCCAGAATTCCAAGAAAGAAATCGAAGACACTTTGGACACCCTGAACCAGGCCTTTGAAAATCTGCTGGACTCTGTATTCCGGGACACCGCCATGGACGTGTCCAGCGATATCTCCGTGCTGCAGACCCTCCTTGCCCGGGACGGCCTGACGGAAGATGACCTGACGAAGCTGAAAAACTCTCAACTCTGATTGATTCGGAAAAGGAGCGTAGAACTATGGAACAGAACTTTTCATCCTCCATTCCCAGCCTGACTCTGGAGCCGGAGCTGGAGCCGGTGCAGGAGCTGGTGACCAAAGAGGAAACCGCCCTGGAGGAAGCGGCGGCGCCCCAGACCATTCTCTCCCCGGAGGAGCAGCAGATGGTGGATGCCTTCGCCGCCAAGATCGACGTGGAGAACACCACACAGATTCTCCAGTACGGCGCAGGCACCCAGAAGAAAATGGCGGACTTCTCCGATGCCGCCCTGGCCAACGTCCGCACCCAGGATCTGGGCGAGGTGGGCGATCTCATTACCTCCGTGGTAGGCGAGCTCAAGGGCTTCGATGCCGAGGAGCAGAAGGGCTTCTTCGGTTTCTTCAAAAAGCAGGCAAACAAGCTGGAGCTGATGAAGGCCCGCTACGACAAGGCCGAGCTGAACGTAGAGAAGATCGGCGATGCCCTGCAGCAGCACCAGGTGCGGCTTTTGAAGGACTCCGCCGTGCTGGACAAAATGTATGAGCAAAACCTGGCCTACTTCAAGGAACTGACCATGTATATCCTGGCCGGCAAGAAGAAGCTGGAGGAGGTTCGCAGCGGGAAACTGGCCGAGCTGCAGCAGATCGCCCAGCGCACCGGCCTTGCCGAGGACGCCCAGGCTGCCCGGGATCTTGCCGACAAGTGTGATCGGTTTGAGAAGAAAATCCACGATCTGGAGCTGACCCGTGCCATCTCCATTCAGACCGCCCCCCAGATCCGGATGATCCAGAACAACGACAGCGTGATGGTGGAGAAGATTCAGACCACCCTGGTCAACACCATCCCCCTGTGGAAAAACCAGATGGTTCTGGCTCTGGGCATTGCCCACTCCACGGAGGCCGCCCAGGCCCAGCGTCAGGTCACCGATGTGACAAACGCCCTGCTGAAGCAGAACGCCGAGAAGCTGCACATGGCATCGGTGGAAACCGCCAGGGAAGCCGAACGGGGCATCGTAGACATCGAAACACTGAAGAAGACCAACGCAGAGCTGATCACCACCCTGGACGATGTGATGAAGATTCAGGCCGACGGCCGGGCCAAGCGTCTGGCTGCCGAGGCCGAAATGGCCAAGATGGAAGACCAGCTGAAGCGGAAGCTGCTTCAGATCCGGGACGGCCGGGAACCCCAGTAAGTCCGGTTCGTTTCTTTGGGATTACAGGGCAAAGCCTCCGCAGCGCTGATCGCTCCGGGGGCTTACCCATTATCCGCACCCCATAGAAAGGAGAGAGCCTTATGATCTTCTTTGCAACCCCCATCTTCTATATCACCGCCATCTATGTGCTGGCCGCCATCGTGCCTGCCGGTTTCCTGATGCGGTATATCTACCGTCAGGACAAGGTAGAAAAGGAGCCCACGCCTCTGCTGGGGGCGCTGGTGCTGGGAGGCGTTCTGGCCGCTCTGGCAGCCTGTGTACTGGAGCGGCTGGGCAGCACCCTGCTGAGCCGGCTGGTTCAGCCCACCAATCCCTACTATGTGATTCTCTACGCCTTTCTGGTGGTGGCAGCCGTGGAGGAAGGCACCAAGTTCTTCTTTCTGTACCGCCGCACCTGGCGGGACGGCAACTTCAACTACCGCTTTGACGGCGTGGTGTATGCGGTGTTCGTGAGTCTCGGCTTTGCCGCCTTTGAAAATGTTCTGTACGTCTTCCAGTACGGTCTTTCTGTAGCCCTGCCCAGAGCCATCCTGTCCATTCCAGGCCACATGGGCTTTGCGGTCTTCATGGGCGCGTTCTACAGCCGTGCCCGGCTCCGCTTTTTCCGGCGGCAGCCCATGCGCTGCCGGATCAATCTGGCGGCAGGGTATCTCATTGCCGTATTCCTTCACGGCGTATACGACACCTGCTGCCTCATCGGCAGTGACACCTCCACCCTGGTATTCCTGGCCTTTGTGGCGGTGATGTACCTTGTGGTTTACGCCACCATCCGGCGGGAATCCAGAAAAGACAGGCCCATCCTGTAACGATAGAAAGGGAGTTTGAATATGCCTAATGTCAGTCTGTGCGACGGCTGGTGGTTTTCCAGCCAGTGGAGCGAAGAATTCCTGAACTTTACCGCCCCGGCTCAGGCCGTTCGCCTGCCCCACACCGTGGCGGAGATCCCTCAGCATTATGCGGATCCCTCTCAGTACGAAATGGTCTGCGGTTACCGTCGGGAGCTGCTCATTCCGGAATCCGCCGCCGGAAAGCGGCTGTTTCTCCGGTTTGACGCTGCCGCCCATATTGCCACCGTCTATGTGGACGGCGTTCCCCGGCTGACCAACCGTTGCGGCTACACCGGGTTCCGGCTGGAGCTGACGGAGCTGGTCACCCCTGGGACCGCCTGCCGCATAGCCGTCCGGCTGGACTGCACGGAAAACCCTGCCGTGCCCCCCTTCGGCTTTGTCATCGACTATCTGACCTACGGCGGACTGTACCGGGAGGTCTGGCTGGAAACCCGGGAGGCAAGCTATCTGGAGGATATTGCCCTGGCCACGCCCGATCTTCACACTCTGCGTCTTGTTCCCACTGTGTCCGGCAGAAAGCCGGGACAGCGCATCCGTGTCCGGGTTCAGGACGACGGTCATGTTCTTGCAGAGAAGGTCTTCCCCGCTGAGGCGGAAATCCTGACACTTTCCGTCCCCGATCCCCTTCCCTGGGATACGGAGCACCCCAAGCTCTACACCTGTGAAGCCACCCTCATGGAGGACGGGCAGGAGCTGGACACGGTGAAGATTCCCTTCGGCTTCCGCACCGCCGAATTTAAGGCCGATGGCTTCTATCTCAACGGCAGAAAGCTCTTCATCCGGGGTCTGAACCGCCACCAGAGCTACCCGTACATCGGCTACGCAGCACCGGAGCGGCTGCAGCGGGAGGATGCCCGAATCCTGAAAAATGAGCTTGGCTGCAACGCTGTACGCACCAGCCACTATCCCCAGAGCCACTACTTCCTGGACGAGTGTGACCGGCTGGGCCTGCTGGTGTTCACGGAGATTCCCGGCTGGCAGCACGTGGGTGACCAGCGCTGGAAGGAGCAGGCCATTGAGAACACCCGGCAGATGGTTCTGCAGTACCGCAACCACACCAGCATCATCCTCTGGGGCGTGCGCATCAACGAAAGCCAGGATGACGACGATTTCTACCGCCGCACCAACGCCCTGGCCCACGAGCTGGATCCCAGCCGTCAGACCTCCGGCGTGCGGAATCTGGAAAAGAGCAGCCTGCTGGAGGATGTATACGCCTTCAACGACTTCTCCCACACCGGCGCCAACCCCGGTGCCAAGGCCAAAAGCAAGGTCACTCCGGATATGAGCAAAGCCCTGCTGATCTCCGAGTGCAACGGACACATGTTCCCCACCAAGCCCTATGACACCTGGGAAAAGCGGCAGGAGCATGCCCTGCGCCACGCCCGGGTACAGGATGCCGCCGCCTCGGACGGCGGACACGCTGGCTGTTTTGCCTGGTGCATGTTCGACTATCCCACCCATAAGGACTTTGGCTCCGGTGACCGGGTGTGCTACCACGGTGTACTGGATGCCTTCCGGAATCCAAAGCTGGCCGCCGCCCTGTACGCCAGCCAGGCAGAGGATCGCCCCATTCTGGAGGTAGGCTCCACCATGGACATCGGCGACTACCCCGGCGGGAAAATCGACCCGGTGTATGTCTTTACCAACGCCGATGAGGTGCGGCTGTACAAGAACGATGCCTACGTCACCACCCTGCACAGCACACAGTGGAAGGGCCTCCGACACGGCCCCATGCTGGTGGAGGACACTATCGGGGAGCTTCTGCGCAGTCAGGAGGGTTTCGAACCCAAAAAGGCCGAAGCCCTGCGAAAGCTCCTGCTGTCCGCCAAGGGCCACGACCTGACCTCCCTTCCCATGCTGACGAGGCTCAACATGCTCCGCTGCATGGCCCAGTACCACATGTCCCTGCAGGACGGCATTGACCTCTATGGAAAATACGTGGGCAACTGGGGCGGCGAAGCCACCCGCTGGCGCTTTGACGGCATCCGGGATGGGAAGGTGGTCTGCTCCGCCACCCGGGGGCCCAGCAGCGCCCTTCACCTGGAGGTCACCCCCAGCTCAACCGCCCTTGCGGAAAGCCAGTCCTACGATATGGCCTCCATCCGGGTACGGATCCTGGATGCGTACAACACCCCGGCTCCCTACGCCCAGCTTCCTGTTACCTTCACCCTCCAGGGAGACGCTCAGTTGGTTGGGCCCGCCACTGTCACTGCCGAGGGCGGCATGTGCGGCAGCTACATCCGCACCATTGGCCATCCCGGCAGCGCCGTACTTCAGATCACCGCTCCCGGCCTTCCCACCGCCACGCTGACCTTCACCATTGCTTAAAAAATTGGCTGTGCTTTCCGGCACAGCCAATTTCTTATCCAAACAGATGGAGCAGCAGCTCCTGCCCCGCTGCAATCGCCGCCAGAAGGCAGATCAGGCAGCACACAGGAACCAGCGCCGGAGAATCCAGAAGATATGCTATGGAGAACACGCACAGGCCTGTGAGCTTATTGAGCTTCGTGTGCAGCGCCGCGAATCTCCGGTACCGCACCGCCGCCACGGCGTATCCCAGCAGGCGAAGCAGCAGCACCCCACCCACGGCGTACCAGATTTCCGGAGGCATCCGCGCATCCAGGATCGGAAACAGTTTGCACAGCACCACCGTATAAAACAGAAGATCTGCCGCGCTGTCCAGCCGCGCCCCAAAGTCGCTGGCCGTCCCGGTCCTCCGGGCAATCCAGCCGTCCAGCACATCCGTCAGCCCGGTGAGGGTGTACAGGATGTAAAACCCGGGGGTCAAGGGCCGCACCAGCAGCAGTGCCGCTGTGCCTGCCATCCGCGCAGCCGTGATACCGTTGGGGAGATTCATCTTTCCTTCCATGGCCTGAACGGGCCATTACGTCCGGTCGGTGTAGCCCGCCGGGTCCATGGGGATGATGATGGCCGCCAGAATATAGGCAATAATGCCGCAGCCTCCCAGGGTTCCCAGCACCACCCATGCCAGGCGCACCAGCGTGGGGTCCACATCAAAGTAGGCGGCAATGCCGCCGCAAACACCGGCGATCATCCGGTCGGAATTGGATTTATACAGTCTTTTCATAAAGTTTGGCCCTCCTATTTATATATGATTATGTTTCGTCCCGGAAATGGATGCGCAGAGCACCGATGCCGCCGTCAATATCCAGACGGTTTTCACCACCGCCGTAGACACTGCCGCCGGACATCTCCTTGCCGTCCAGGGTGCCGCTGCCAATGCCCTTCTCAAATTGAATCTGGTACTCCTCCCGGCTGCCCAGCAAGGTCAGCTCTGCCTCTCCCAGGCCGAAGTCCAGCCTGCTTTTGCCGGTGAGGCAGCCGGTGAGCTCCAGTCTGCCGGTGCCGATTTCCATGGAAAGGTTGTGAAGCTTGCCGTCCCGGACAACCAGCATTCCCGCGCCGGTGCTGACATTGCCCCGGGTGGCCGCGTTCAGACACCCGATCTGGGTGGAGCCGGCTCCCAGCTCCATGGACAGGGTGTTGGCCGAGAGGGTGTCGATCTCCACCTTTCCTGCGCCGGTCTCAATGTCCACGTCCTCGAAGACGAAGTCTTCCGGCACAGTGAGCACCACCGTCACACCCTCCGGGGAGGTGCCGAACATAACCTTCTCCTCATCGATCTTCAGCTTGCCCTCCTCCAGGCGCACCTTCAGATACTTGTGGTTGCTCTCCAACGCGAACCGGTCACCGGAGACGATTTTCAGCGCCGCGGCACTGATCTCCATGTCCAGGCTCTCGATATTCCCGGGCACCTGGTAGCTTTCCATAGGCCCGGCGGAGCTTCCGCCCGTCATCCCGGTGAGAAGGGCGATTGCCCCGCAGATACCGCTGATAATGGACACAATGAGCAGCATCGCAAAGGCCATGGCTAAGTATTTGATGATCCTCTGAAAGCTGGTCATTTGACGTCCACACCTCCAAACAGGCAGGTGGCCCGGATGTACAGAGTGGGAGCGGCTTCGTTGCGGTAGTTTGCGGTTTTGTTGTCGACACCGCCGAAGATGGAATTGGAGGTAATCCTGACATTCACGTCCGCCGGGACGAAGATGTCAATGCCGCCAAAGATGGCCGTGGCATTGATCACGCAGTCCCGCTGGATCAGCGCGCCCCGCAGGTCATACTCCACACCGCCGAACACGGCGTTCAGCTCTGCGCCCTGAAATTCCTCGCCGTCGAAGTTCATCTTCTCTCCGGTGAATACCGCCGTGCCGTAGCGGATGCTGCCGCCCTCGCCTTCCAGCCGCTTCATCGCCTCCTGACCGTTCCGGTCCAGCAGGGTGCCCAGAATCATCCGCACGCCGAAGAGAATGACGATGCCGGGCACCAGCAGCTTCCACAGCAGATCAAAGTTCAGAACGCCCCGGCTGCACAGCAGCAGGAACACACCGATGCCAAGACCGATAAGATTGCCGCTTCTGTCCTTGCCGGATGCCAGGCCAACCAGGCTGGGTACGATGATGAACAGCGTCCACCAGCCCCGGAAAAACAGATTGACATGACAGATGCCGAAGGCATTCAGCCCCAGCAGCAGACCCACACCCACCAGCAGGACACCCCACAGAATTTGATTGGAACGTTTCATTTTTGTTTCCTCCTGTTTCATTTGTTGTCCTGATTGTACACCTTTTTTCTTCCCTGCGATAGGCAGATTTTTCAGCCAAATGTGTTCAAATTATATAATCGCAGTTACATAATCCTCCTTGCACATCTCATGTGCAAAGTATCTGCGTTCTATTCCGGAGAACGTTCCCCGGCTTTGTCGCTGTAATACCACTGTAACAGGGCATTCAGATTGTCCTCTTTCACCCGGCTGCCGCCGTTTTGAAGCAGATCCAGCATGTCGTCCTCCTCCGGGGTGCGGTTGGGCTTCTGGGCCATCTTTTTGCCTACGGTCTTCGCCATAACGGACATCATCATTTTATAGATGCCCTTCAGCCGTTTCCCGTCGAAGCCGCCCTGGAGGGTAAACACCGGGATGTCCTGCCCAATGCCGTTTGTCCTGCGCACGTCCTCCAGCTGGGAACCGGTGGCCCCCATACCCACGCCGCAGACCGCTGCCACCGCATAGAGCTTCGCCGCCTTGTCATAGCCCTGCACCTTCCCCGCCATCAGCCAGCCCAGATACAGAATGCAGCTGCCGGCAGCAAGCTCCTTCCGGGCCTGCTCCAGGCTGTAAACCAGCAGACCGGTCTCCCGGCTCAGGATCCGGGCATATTCGGCGGTGTAGCCAGTATTGGATGTATACACAATTGCCTTCGCTTTCATAGTCTCCTCCATTTTATTTCTCCGCCAGAAATTCCCGGCGGTACTGAGAGGGGGTAATCCCCTCGCTCTTTTTGAATACCTTGGTGAACACCCGATAGTCCCCATAGCCGGAGCGCTCCGCCACCTCGGCGATGGGCAGATCGGAAGACAGCAGCAGCTTCTTGGCCTGCTCCATGCGGACATTGGTGAGGTAGGCCAGGAAGTTCACGCCGATCTCGCTTTTAAACAGCTGGCTGATATACTGGCTGCTGAGATGGAACTGCTCTGCCAGCACCGACAGGCTGATCTCCTCCGCCAGATGCTCCTGGACATACCGGGTCAGCCCCGCAATGGGCCGCTGTTCCTGTTCCTCCGGCTCCTGCGCAGTCTGCTGCCGGAACAGGGATATTTTCAGATTGTCGATGCAGGTGCCGAATTCCTCGTAGTCCACAGGCTTTAACATATAGTCGGTGATCTGCATTCGCAGGGCCTGCTGGCAGTAGGCAAAGTCGTCATAGCCCGACACGATGACGAACGCCATCCGGGGGTGCCTGATCCGGGCGGTCTGAATGACCTTCAGGCCGTTCAGAATGGGGATGTTGATATCCATGATGACAATATCCGGCCGGAGGGAATCGATTTTCCCCAGAGCCTCCATACCGTCGGCTGCTTCACCCACCACCTGACAGCCGTGGGCCTCCCAGTCAAACAGACGCTTGAACCCCTCCCGGATCATGATCTCATCATCCACCAGAAGTACAGTGAGCTTTTTCATTTGGCTTCCTCCTCTGTGATGCGCAGCACCAGCCGGGCGATGACGCCGCCCTCCGGGTTATCTGCATAGCTCAGGCCGCAGTCCCGGCCGCACAGCAGCTTGATCCGCTTCTGCACATTCAGAAGGCCAATGCTGTTCCCTTCCAGCTTGGGGGGCTGACGGTCGTAGTTGCGGAGCATATATTCCACATGCTCCTTCACACCGGGGGCAAAGCCGCTTCCCGTGTCCGTTACCAGCAGCTCCAGGCACTCAGGGCTTTCTCCCCGGCGGGCGCAGATGGTCACACTCCCGCGGTAGCCCTTGTTCCGCAGACCGTGGAGCAGGCTGTTCTCCACCACGGGCTGCAAGATGAAGTTGGGCACCAGCACGCCCCCCAGCTCCGGGTCAATGTCATAGTTCACCGTCAGTTCCGGGTAGCGGCAGCACATCAGATCCAGGTATGCCTCTACCAGCTCCAACTCGTCATCCAGCGCCACCAGCTGACCGTCCATCTTGACGCTGAGCCGGAAGAAATCCACCAGCCGCATAAGCAGATCCGCCACCTGCCTGTCCCCATTCAGCTGCGCCTGAATGCGGATGGTGTCCAGGGTGTTGTAGAGGAAGTGGGGGTTGACCTGGCTTTTCAGGTACAGCATGGACATTTTCTGCTCCACCAGCTCCCCCCGGAGGATTTCCGGGTTCTCCAGCGTCAGGTAGAAGGTCAGAGTCATCAGGGTCATACCCATGCCGCTGATAAGCCAGGTGGGGTTGAAGGCCTGCAGCAGGCACACCAGAATCTCAATGGCCAGGGCGCCGCCGATGGCGATTCGCTTCCTGGGGTGGAGCTGCTGCCAGCTACGAAGCAGAATCCAGGCGCTCACCAGCAGGTAGAAGGCCACCGCCCCATAGCAGCACACCATCACATGGATGCCGTCGGAGTAGTTTCCCTGGGGCGTGACGGCATAGTGAACCGGGAGCAGGGCTGCCCCCAGCTCCGCCGCAGCCAGAAAGATCACCGCAGGCCGTTCAAAGGGTCTGCCCTTCCCTGTCTCCTCCTGCACCAGAATGGAGATGTACTTGTAGAACAGATACACCACCAGCACCATACTGCCGATGAAGATCCGGTGCAGCCCATCGTTGACAAGCCTCGGAATCGTGTCCAGGTGGTTGACGGTGTACACCGTGGCGCAGTCGAAGACCAGGTGGACAAGCAGCACGGTGAGAAGTGTCCCGAAGGTGCGGTGCAGGGGCGTAAGCCTCCGCTCCGCCGAGAAATAGACATAGGACACAAAGGAAAGCACCAGAAACAGGGCAATCTCCATTCGAAGCATAGGCATTCCTCCTCTTTTACCACCATTTTACCTCACCCGCCGCCCCATGGCTAGGTTCAGACAACAGGAAAATGTGTCAATTTTATAGGTAGCTGCACAAACGGCGGTGCGCCCCAATGCAGAGCGCACCGCCGAAGGAAACCATTTCAGGACTGGCCCTCGTAGAGGTTGTCCCGGGTGATATTTTTCATCCACTTTCCGCTGAAATACCGCTTGAGCACCCAGGGCCACTTCACAAATTCATCGGTGCACAGCAGGAAATACACCCACATCACCGGAAGCTTCAGCACAAAGGCGGCGAAGAAGCCCAGGGGCACCGCATAACACCACATATCGATGGTATCGCAGATCATGCCGAACTTGGTATCGCCTCCCGCCCGGAAGACACCGGCGATCAGGGAGGTGTTCACCGCCGCGCCCATGATGTAGTAGCTGTTGATCAGCAGCATATTTTTAAGATACTGCATGGCGGTATCGCTGAGGGAGGCAAAGCGCAGCACCGCCGGAATGCTCACGAGAACCAATACGCCGCCAACGGCGCCCGTAATGACCGTCAGCCGCATCATATGGGAAGCGTAGTCTCTGGCCCTGGCCATGTCCCCGCTGCCCAGGACGTTGCCCAGAAGCACACCGCCGCTGCTGGCCGCAGCAAAGCAGAAGGTGGTGGTGATATTGCGCACCACAACCACCAGGGAGTTGGCCGCCACAGCATCGTTGCCCAGATGGCCCAGGATCACGGAGTACATGGAAAAGGCCACGCCCCAGGAAAGGTCATTGAGCATAGCCGGGATGGAACGGCTGACAAAATCCTTCAGCAGCAGATCATTCCTGACAAACAGGCTGCGAAGGCTGAGCTTCACATCCTTGCTGAAGGCAGATACAATCAAGCAGCCGATGAGCTCCACCACCCGGGAAACCGCCGTGGCAATGGCCACACCGGTGGCGCCCATCCGGGGGGCCCCCAGCAGTCCGAAGATGAACACCGCATTCAGCACGATATTCAGGCTGAAGGCGACTATGTTCAGGACCATGCTGATGGTTGCCCTGCCTACGCTGCGCAGTGTAGCCAGATAGATTTCAATGACACTCCAGCAGACGTAGGTCACACCCATGACCCGGAGATACTCCGCGCCGATGGCGATGAGCTCCGGGTCATTGGTAAAGAGCAGCATCATCTTGTCCGGGATGCAGAAGGCAGCCGCTGCCACCACGATGGAAATAGACAGGGAAAACCGCATGGCAATGCTCTGGACAATCTGAATTGCCCGGAAGTCGCCCTTTCCGTAGTACTGGGCGCACAAAAGTGTTGCGCCTGTACCCAGGCCGTAATATACCATGAACAGAATGCTGGCGTAGTTCGCCGCCAGGGATACCGCCGAGATGGAGGACTGGCCCACGAAGTTCAGCATTACCACATCCGTGGAGCTGACCGCAGCACTGAGAAGATTCTGCACCACAATGGGGATAAACAGCTTCCAGATATGCTTGTAAAAATCGGTATTCAGGTTCCGTCCCATGTGTTCTCTCCTTTTTCATGTTTTACCGTCCATGGGCTATCCTAGCATACATACCAGGAATTGTCAATCCGCCGCTCCAGGGCACACGGCTGCAAAACCTCCGACAAAAGTGCGGTGTTCATAAGACAGTTAACAATCACAGTGGTTTGCTATAGTTAAACTGTCATTTACCCTTTTTACGAACATCCATTATTGGAGCGCTTTCTATTTTATGATAGCAACCATCCCATTAGAGGAGACATCAGAACCATTACCAGTGAAAAAGTCAGCGAGGATGCCGATAGCAGTGTGGCCCGTTGGGCAGAGGGGAATCGTTCGTTTAGCAGCGCATCGGTTCGCACTTGCAGCATATCGTCGAAGAGATTGCCAATAAAACCACCAATGATCATCACCAGGGGCATTGTATGTAGGCTCAGTGCCAATCCGACAGCAATACCAAGTATGCACATAACAGCCACTTTCCGATAATCCCACTTGGCTAACGCTGTCACTGCTTTTGCACCCACGGCACCGCCTAGGGTGATAGCAAATAACCCAGGTCCTAACCAAGTGGCACTCAGACCGTTTTCTGTCAATCGTGCCTGGAGGAAAAAAGCCGTTAGAACCGGGATGCTACCGAAAATAGAATTGAACAGCATCAGGGAAAGGCTTCTTCCGTTGTGAGTCAAGAAATGAAGGCACTCTCGGAAACACCGCAGCAATCGTGCTCCTATCGTTCCCTCAAATTGCCGTTGCTCTGCTTCTACTTCTTTCAGGCGGAAACAGAACAGCAGGCAGATGCTACTTAAAACCATATCCAGAAAATTGGCCCGGCGATGGCCCAAAAGCAACGCAAGTCCCGCACACAAAGTGGCGCAGGCGGAACTGATCCGGTAGATGCTGTACTCCACGGAGGAATAGGCCAGATACTTTTCTTCCTGTCCTGCAACCTTCAGACTATCGTATGCCAATGCTTCTCGTGTGCCGGAGGCAAAATTGTAACCAAAGGCACTGGCAACCAAACTGACGCATATCCCTAGCAAACCTTCAGAAAAAATCATTAGAAGCGCAGACAGAATGAACATACATTGACTCAGTATCATACACTTTTTCCGTCCGAACACATCGGAAATCACCCCGGAAGGGATTTCAAACAGCAGACTGGCAATATGAAACACACCCTCGGCAATGCCAATCTCTGCCAATGAAAATCCTCGTGCTGCCAGCAGCGCCACCCAGGAGGCCCCCGCAATCTGGAAGCTACCCAGGGTGCTGATGATATAAATATTTCGGATTTGCTTTTTGATATTGAACATAAAAATACTCCCTTTCAAATCATAATGATAAGAAAAAGGGAGGTGTCTTTTGGTATGTGTAATAATTAATTTTACTCGAAAAAGAGCGCACCTCCCCCATAGGGTGTCTGGACATAGCCTTTCAGCTGATAAATTACCTGGTTTTTCCAGCCCATGGTTTGCTCTCCTTTGCTTTTTCCTCGATTCTACCACCATTCATCTTTGATGTCAAGCGTGAAAGATTTGACTCTAACTGTCACCGTTTTGTGCCTATGGAGATAATACGATCTGTAGAACATAAATACCAAAGACCGTTTTGCTCGCTGTAAATACTGCAATGGTGGAGAGGCATACGACTCCCCGCCATTCATTTAGTCATGTATTGGTTTTGGAGGATTTTGTTAATACCCTATGAAGGGTAATAACAGCATTAGATTTTTACAAATTCAAAATCCGGTTTGTCAAGCAGATACAAGGGCGCACTTCTATACGGGTCAAGCCCCGTATGTGCGCTCTGTGAGACGGAACACCCCGGACACCTTGATATGCTCCCTCTATGAGAGACAGTGAAATAAAACA
>CALYRG010000024.1 GCA_945482615.1 uncultured Clostridia bacterium
AGCTTCTTACCGTTGTAGCTTACCTGGGTATACAGCCCCTGAAACTTGAGCTTATCAACCTTGCAGCCCAGAGCCTGTGCCAGAAGATCCAGCGCCCGGAATCCGCAGTTGTGCCGGGAACGTTCATATTCCCGCCCGGGGTTGCCAAGGCCCACGATCAGCCAGCTTTCGCAGGACGCTTTTTGAAACATAGATCAGAACAGGTCGGCGATGGAGGTAGCGCCGTGGATATGCTCGATGGCGCGGGCAAACACGGGAGCCACATCCAGATACTTGATCTTGCCGGAGGGGGTGTTGCCCATTTCGGGAATGGTGTTGGTGAAAACCATTTCCTTGATGGGGCTGGCCTCCAGACGGTCATAGGCAGGGCCGGAGAGCACGCCGTGGGTAGCACAGGCGTAAACCTCCTTGGCACCGCCGACCTCCACCAGAGCTCTGGCGGCGTTGCACAGGGAACCGGCAGTATCCACCAGATCATCGTAGAGGATGCAGCTCTTGCCGCGAACGTCGCCGATGATGTTCATGACCTCGGAAACGTTGGCCTTGGGACGGCGCTTGTCCACGATGGCAAGACCCATGTGAACCTTGCCGGCGAAGGCTCTGGCGCGGCCCACGGAGCCGACATCGGGAGAGACCACTACAAAATCATCATGATCGTAAACGTCCTCGGGGAACTTGCGCATGTAGTAGTCCACGAAGGTGACATTGCCCAGCAGATGATCCAGGGGAATGTCAAAGAAGCCCTGAATCTGGGAAGCGTGAAGGTCCATGGTCAGGATGCGGTCTGCACCGGCGGCAGTGAGCATGTTTGCAACAAGCTTGGCGGAGATGGGATCCCGGGACTTGGCCTTGCGGTCCTGCCGGGCGTAGCCGAAGTAGGGAATGACGGCGGTGATACGACCGGCGGATGCACGGCGGCAGGCGTCGATCATGATCAGCAGCTCCATGAGATTGTCGTTTACGGGCTTACAGGTGGACTGAATCAGGAAAACGTCGGAACCACGAACAGTTTCTTCCAGGGAAACAGATGCTTCGCCATCAGCGAAGTGCTTGACATCAGCTTTGCCGAGTTCAATACCCAGCTGCTTGCAAATGGTCTTTGCAAACTCGCGGTTGGAATTGCCACAGAAAACCTGAATGTTTTCACCGTACGCAACCATCGAATGAATACCTCACTTTTATATTATTCTGTTTTGTGTGAAATTCCCGGACTCCCGGGAAAAAATTCTGAAATTATTATATCATTTCGCAGAAAAAAAGCAATATGAATAAGCGCAAAATAACGGAGGATTCTCAGGCGCTTTTTCGTGTGTTCTGGCAAAATGTCTGCGTACCCCCGAGGCTATCCCGAAATTTTGTTTGAAAAATGACTTGTGAGATTGGCGGCGATGTGATATAATAGAGGATAATGAAATTATGATTAGGAGATAACCATGAACGATACGATCCGAATTCGCGGTGCCAGGGAAAACAACCTGAAAAATGTGGATCTGACCATACCCAGAGATGCGCTTGTGGTTTTTACCGGCCTGAGCGGCTCCGGCAAATCCAGCCTCGCCTTTGATACTATCTATGCGGAGGGACAGCGGCGGTATGTGGAGAGCCTGAGCTCCTACGCCCGGCAGTTTCTGGGCCAGATGGACAAGCCCGATGTGGATTCCATTGAGGGCCTGTCCCCCGCCATCTCCATTGACCAGAAAACCACCTCCAAGAACCCTCGTTCCACTGTGGGCACGGTAACAGAAATCTACGACTATCTGCGGCTTCTCTGGGCCCGGGTGGGTACGCCCCATTGTCCCAAATGCGGCAGGGAGATCCGCCGGCAGACCATCGACCAGATCGTGGATCGGGTGGAGCAGCTGGGAGAGGGCACCCGCTTTCTGGTGCTGTCCCCTGTGATCCGGGGAAAAAAGGGCGAGCATAAGAAGGTCTTCGAGGACGCCAGAAAGGGAGGCTTTGCCAGAGTCCGGGTGGACGGCATCACCTACGACCTGACGGAGGAGCCTGCCTGTGAAAAGAACAAGAAGCACACCATTGAGCTGATCGTGGATCGTCTGGTGCTGAAGGAGGGGCTGCGCCGCCGTCTGACGGATTCCATTGAGACGGCCTGCTCCCATTCCGGCGGGCTTGTTACCATCAGCCTTCCCCAGTCCGGGGAGGAGCTGACCTTCTCCCAGAACTATGCCTGCGAGGAATGCGGCGTCAGCCTTCCGGAGCTGGAGCCCAGAATGTTCTCCTTCAACAACCCCAGCGGCGCCTGCCCCAGCTGCACCGGCCTGGGCTTCCGGCTGATTGCCGATGAAGACCTGGTGATCCCGGATAAGAGCAAATCCATCCTGGACGGTGCCATCCAGGCCAGCGGCTGGTCCTCTGCCCGGACGGATTCCATTTTCCGCATGTACTTTGAGGCGCTGGCCCAGAAGTATCATTTCTCTCTGGAGGTTCCCATATCGGAGCTTTCCCGGGATGCCATGGATGTGATTCTTTACGGCACCAAGGGTGAGAAGCTGCGCATGACCTATAACCGGGGCAACGGCATGGGTGTTTTGGAGCAGCCCTTTGAGGGCATCCTGAACAACATCAGCCGCCGCTACCGGGAGACCCAGTCCGATGCCGCCCGGAAGGAACTGGAGGAGTGTATGGCTACGGCCCCCTGCACCCAGTGCGGCGGCGACCGCCTGTCGGACATTGCCCGGGCGGTGACGGTGGGCGGCATCGGCATTATGGACTTCTGCCGCCTGAGCATCCGCAAGGAGCTGGAATTTGTTTCGAATCTGAAGCTGGAGGGCAGCATGGCCGTTGTGGCCGAGCAGATCCTCAAGGAAATCCGCTCCCGGCTCCAGTTTCTGTCTGATGTGGGCCTGAGCTATCTGACCCTGTCCCGGGCCTCGGCGACTCTGTCCGGCGGGGAAAGCCAGCGCATCCGGCTGGCAACCCAGATCGGTTCCTCGCTGATGGGTGTACTGTATATTCTGGATGAGCCCAGCATCGGCCTGCACCAGCGGGACAACGACAAGCTCCTGGGCACCCTGAAGCAGCTGCGGGATCTGGGCAATACCCTCATCGTGGTGGAGCATGACGAGGATACCATGCGCGCTGCGGACTTTATTGTGGACGTAGGTCCCGGTGCAGGGAGCCACGGCGGCGAGATCGTGGCGGCGGGAACTCTGGATGAGATCATCGCCTGTCCCCGGTCTGTCACCGGCCAGTACCTCTCCGGGCAGAAACGGATTCCGGTGCCGTCCTCCCGGCGCAGCGGCAGCGGCGCTTATCTGAAGGTGCTGGGTGCCTCCGAAAACAACCTCAAGAATGTGGATGTCCGGATTCCCCTGGGAACGCTGACCTGCGTGACCGGTGTTTCAGGCTCCGGCAAATCCAGCCTTGTGAATGAGGTCATCAATAAGGCGCTGCTGGGTAGGCTCAACCATGCCCGTACCCGCCCCGGACGCTGCCGCTGCATTCAGGGCATCGAGGCCCTGGATAAGGTGATCGACATCGACCAGAGCCCCATCGGCAGGACCCCCCGCTCCAACCCTGCTACCTATACCGGCCTGTTCAACGATATCCGGGATCTGTTTGCATCCACAGCCGATGCCAAGATGCGCGGCTACGGGCCGGGCCGCTTCTCCTTTAACGTCAAGGGCGGCCGGTGCGAAGCCTGCTCCGGTGACGGCCTCGTGAAGATCGAGATGCATTTCCTGGCGGATGTGTATGTCCCCTGTGAGGTCTGCCACGGCGCGCGCTACAACCGGGAGACCTTGGAGGTGCAGTACAAGGGCAAAAACATTGCCCAGGTACTGGACATGACGGCGGAGGAAGCGGTGGAATTTTTCGAAAATCTGCCCAAGATTCAGCGCAAGGCCCAAACCCTGGTGGAGGTGGGCCTGGGCTATGTAAAGCTGGGACAGTCCAGCACCACCCTGTCCGGCGGCGAGGCCCAGCGGGTCAAGCTGGCCACCGAGCTGGCCAGAGTCGCCACCGGCAAGACCATCTATATTCTGGACGAGCCCACCACCGGCCTGCATGCAGCCGATGTCCACAAGCTCATCGAGGTTCTGCAGCGTCTGGTGGACGCCGGCAATACCGTGCTGGTCATTGAGCACAATCTGGACGTGATCAAAACGGCGGACTATCTCATTGACTTGGGCCCGGAGGGCGGCGATCAGGGCGGCTTCGTGGTTGCCTCCGGCACGCCGGAGGAAGTGGCCCGGGTGGAGGGAAGCTACACCGGCCAGTATCTGAAAAAAATGCTGTAAGCGGCGCTCACCGCTTACAGCACAGGATGCGTTAGTTCGGTTTTTCATAGACCTCCAGGGGAAGACAGTCAGACAGCTCCACCAGACCGTGGTCCCAGCCGCCCATGTAGTCCGGGCGGAGAATCCCGGAGCGAAGAATCGTTCCGTCGCTGGGCCGGATGGCAATGGTCAGGGTCACCCGGGCACCGGAGCCCTGGGGCTGATCGATGAGAACAGTGCCGCCATGGGCAGCGGCGGCAGAGCGGACGATGACCATACCCAGCCCCAATCCGAACCGGCCGTCCTCGATCCCGGCACTGCGCCGGTATCGGCTGAAAACGCTGCCGATGATGGTTTCCGAAATACCCGGGCCGGAATCCTCCACACTGAAGCGGAGAATCCGCCCGGCCCTGGAAAGGCTTGCCCGGATGGTTCCGCCCGGAGGTGTGTATTTCACTGCATTGGACAGAATGTTGAATACCGCACGTTCCAACAGATCCGCGTCTGCCATGGAGCAGACCTCCTCCGGCAGTCCTTCGTAGGAAATGGAAACACCTGCCTTTTCTGTGAGGGACTGGGCCTTTTCCATGATCTCGGAAAACACATCCACGAGATTTCGCAGCTCCAATCCGTGGGACAGGTTGGCCCGTCCGGCATCGGACATATTGCTCACCAGCCGGAGCATCTGGTGCAGCCCCCGGTTCAGGCGGGCGGTGTTTTCCGCATCGGACAGCGCCGCAGGGGACAGATGGTTGGCAGCGATCATGACGTTGCTCAGGGCATCCCGAAGCTGTTGGGCGGCAAGCCCCAGAATCTTCAGCTGGGCGTCCTCTTCATCGTCCAGAAGGAAGATGTCCATATCCTCCACGCGGACAACGGAGGCACCCATCTGGGTGCCCGACAGCTGTAGCGTCAGATACAGACAGCCGCCGGAAAAGGCAGCGTATTCCTCCTTCCCGGTGAGCAGCAGCTCCCGGACATCCATTCCGGCGGTCAGCAGCAGGCTTTCGGCGGCACGGTTGACATGGATCATGGTGTAATTCTTCACGCAGAAGGCAGGGCGGAGCATCAGCTCCACCAGGGCAATGCGATCGCTATGCTCTTCCATGACAGCCCTCCTTTGTCGCTAGCTTGCGCAGAATGGGAGAAATCTTTCCCGGCGGGTTTTTGTATTATTCTACATTTTACTCTGTCTTTTCCTAAAAGGCAAGGACAAAATTCAGCGCCGCTGAAAATACGCGCACCCAATGGTGCACCGGAAGGGGATGGCTGGAAGATGGAAAATGATTCCGTTCACAAAGGGCACCGGGAACGGCTGAAACGCCGCTTTCTGGAGGAGGGACTGGACGGCTTTACGGATATCCAGGCCCTGGAGCTGCTGCTGTTTTACGCAGTTCCACGGCAGGATACCAATCCCATCGCTCATGCGCTGCTGGATCGGTTCGGCAGTCTGTCACGGGTGCTGGAAGCCCCTATGGAGGAGCTGGTAAAGGTGAAGGGGGTCAGCGCCCACTCGGCGGCGCTGCTGCATCTGGTGACAGGCATGGGCAGACTCTATCAGGTAGACCGCGCCAGGTGTACCCGGGTTCTGTCCAATCTGGATGAGATCGGTGCGTATCTGACACCGTTCTTTTTCGGACGGAAGCTTGAAACGGTGTTTCTGCTGTGCATGGACGCCAAGTGCAAGGTGCTGTGCTGTAAGGAGATCGGGGAGGGCGGCATCAACTCTGCCAGCATTTCACCCCGCAAGGTGGTGGAGACAGCGCTGGCCGCCGGAGCGACTACGGTGGTGCTGGCCCACAACCATCCCAGCGGTGTGGCGGTGCCGTCACTGGAGGATGTACAGGCCACCCGGCGGATTGCGGCAGCCCTGAGCGCGGTGGAAATCCACCTGGCTGACCACATGGTGATTGCGGAGGGGGACTTTGTATCCATGATACAGTCGGGCTACCGGTTTGAAGAAGCCCTTTTGCCCTAGGGAAGGAGATACAAATGGATAAATTTCAACTGGTATCGGAATATCGCCCCTCCGGTGACCAGCCGGAGGCAATTGAAGCCCTGGCCCGGGGCGTGGAGCTGGGGCTGCCGGAGCAGACACTTCTGGGTGTTACCGGCTCCGGCAAGACCTTCACTATGGCATCGGTGATCGAAAAGGTAAACCGGCCCACCCTGGTGCTTGCCCACAACAAGACGTTGGCGGCCCAGCTTTGCAGTGAGTTTCGGGAGTTTTTCCCCAACAATGCGGTGGAGTACTTCATCTCCTACTATGATTATTATCAGCCGGAGGCATATATTGCCCATACGGACACCTATATTGAGAAGGATTCCTCCGTCAACGAGGAAATCGACCGGCTGCGCCACAGCGCCACCTCAGCATTGTTCGAGCGGCGGGATGTGATTGTGGTCAGCTCCGTCAGCTGCCTGTACGGCCTGGGTGACCCCATCGACTATAAGAGCATGGTGATCTCCCTGCGGGTGGGACAGGAGTACCCTCTGGACAAGGTGCTCAAAAAGCTGACGGAGATCCGCTACGAGCGAAATGACCTGGACTTTTCCCGAAACAAGTTCCGCCTCCGGGGAGACACCCTGGAAATCTATCCTGCCTACTGGTCGGGAAGGGCCATCCGGGTGGAGTTTTTCGGGGATGAGATCGACCGGATCAGCGAGATCAACGCCGTGTCCGGCATCCCGGAGCGGTTTGTGGAGCATGTGGCCATCTATCCCGCCAGCCACTACGTGGCATCCAGGGAAAAGCTGCAGCGGGCCATGCTGGAAATTCAGCGGGAGTGCGATGATCAGGTGGCCTTCTTCCGGGCCCAGAACAAGCTCATCGAGGCCCAGCGGATTGCCCAGCGCACGGCCTACGACCTGGAAATGCTCACCGAGATCGGCTTCTGCAGCGGCATCGAAAACTATTCCCGGGTGATCCAGGGCCGCGCCCCCGGCACGCCCCCCACCACACTGCTGGATTATTTCCCCAAGGACTTCCTGATGTTCATCGACGAGAGCCATGTGACCCTTCCCCAGTGCCGGGCCATGTATGCCGGAGACCGGAGCCGGAAGGACGCCCTGGTCAACTACGGTTTCCGCCTGCCCTCCGCCTACGACAACCGCCCCCTGAATTTCGGGGAGTTTACTCAGAAAATCAACCAGGTGATCTACGTCTCCGCCACCCCGGCGGAATACGAGCGTACCCGCTCCAGTCAGACCGTGGAGCAGGTGATCCGGCCCACGGGCCTTTTGGACCCTGTTGTGGAGGTGCGCCCCATTGACGGCCAGATCGATGACCTGATTGGCGAAATCAATGCCCGAACCGCCAAGAACGAGCGGGTGCTGGTGACCACCCTGACCAAGAAGATGGCGGAGGACCTGACGGTCTACCTGACAAAAGCGGGGATCAAGGTGCGCTATATGCACTCGGACATCGGGGCCATGGAGCGGATGGAGATCATAAGGGATCTTCGCATGGCGAAATTCGATGTTCTTGTGGGCATCAACCTCCTCCGGGAGGGCCTTGACCTGCCGGAGGTCAGCCTGGTTGCCATTCTGGATGCGGACAAGGAGGGGTTCCTCCGCAGCGAGACCAGCCTGATCCAGACCATCGGACGGGCCGCCCGGAATGCCGAAGGAAAGGTCATTATGTATGCCGACAATATTACCGACTCCATGCGCTCTGCCATGGACGAGACAGCCCGCCGCCGGGAGATTCAGGACGCCTACAACAAGGCCCACGGCATCGTCCCCAAGACGGTGATCAAATCCGTCCGTGACCTCATCGAGATTTCCGCTCCCACCGCCGAGCGCCGGGGCCGAACCGGCGTCAAGATGACAAAGGCGGAGAAGGAGCGGGAGATTGCCCGTCTGGAAAAGCAGATGAAGGAAGCCGCCAGAATGATGGAATACGAATACGCGGCAGTTCTCCGGGATCAGATCATCGAGCTGAGGGGAAAAGACTGATCGAATATCCAAAGAAAACCCGGGCGTGGGAGTCATTTCCCATGCCCGGGATTTTTCAGTTGGGGAGCTTGATGTTCTTCCAATTACTGACATAACACTGGCCGAACTCATTATTTCCCACGACAACGACAGTGCCGTCTGATTTCAGGCCCACCGTGTGAAAATCTCCTGCGTCGATATTGACAATGTCCTTCCAGTTACGGATATATCGCTGGATATACAAATTGTTACCCGCAGTAACAACAGTACCGTCATCTCTTAGCCCTGCAGTGTAGGAACCTCCTGCACTGATAGCTACAACATTCTGCCAACCGCGGATATTGCACTGACTCTGCGAATTGCTTCCCACAGCAACCACCGTACCATCAGCCTTCAGACCCACGGTGTGGGAGCCTCCAGCGCTGATGGCAATAATGTTCTGCCAGCTGCTGACATTACACTGACCATATTTATTGTCTCCAACTGCAATGACAGTGCCGTCGGCTTTCAGACCTATGGTATGGGAACCTCCTGCACTGATGGCAATAATATCTTGCCAATTGCTGATATTACACTGACCAAGTGAATTGTCTCCCGCAGCAACCACAGTTCCATCAGCTTGAAGACCGACTGTGTGACTTGCTCCTGCGCTGATTGCGACAATGTTGTGCCAGTTGCTGACATTACATTCACCGACAGTATTGCCTCCTGCTGCAATGACAGTTCCATCAGCTTTTAGACCTAGCGTATGACCATGTCCCGCACTGACGGCTACACAGTCTGTCCAGAAGTCAACATCGCACTGGTCAGATGCATTGCTTCCAACAGCCGTTACTGTGCCGTCGGTTTTCAGAGCGACTGTATGGTACGAGCCAGCGCTGACAGTATCGTGGTGAGATACTTCTTCCCACAGCGCAAGGCTTCGCTCTGTGGAATCCTTGTAATCTCCCAATTTGCCAAATGCAATAGCGGCTCTTGCGGTTTCTCCATTTGCCAGCAATGCTTCTGCTTTTCTGTAATCCAGCATGGGACTGGTGGCAGGCTTCCAGGAGAAGCCCACAGCCAGAGCGGCGCAGACCAGCAAAGCTGCGGTGGCAACAAAAGCTGTTTTCCAGGGCTTTCGCTGCTTCGGCTTAGCAGATGTTTTCTTTTTCCCGGGAGCCTTGTCCTTGGAAGCTGCGAGGCTCTGATACAGCTCCTGCATGGTCTGGGTTCTGTCCTCGGAGCGAATGGCCATGGCTTTTTGCAGGGCATGGAGTACACCGGAGGGCAGGGCTTTCAGCTGGGGCAAATCCCAGCGGAGGCTGTCCTTGCTGAGCCGATCCACCGCGGAGGGAGGCAGAATCCCGGTGAGGGTATAGTAAATGGTGGCGGCTATGGCGTACACATCCGTCCAGGTGCCGGAGCCGCCCTGCTGGATGTACTGCTCCAGAGGGCTGAAACCGCTTTTCGCCACCTGCATGGAGGACACGCCGCTGTTGAGATTCAGATCCTTGGCAGCGCCCAGATCCAGAATCTGAACCCCGCCGTCAGGCTGGAGCATCAGATTGTCCGGACTTAAATCCCGGTGGATGAGTCCCGCCTGGTGCACCTGCTCCATGGCCTGGACTACCGGCAGGAAGATGTCCCGGGCGTCCTGCCAGGAAAGGGGGCCGGTCTTCTGAAGCCGCTGCTTCAGCGTCTCGCCTTCGATGAAATCCATGACGATGTAGGCGGTCTCGTTGGCCAGGAACAGATCCAGAACCTGAACCACCTGGGGAATTTTTCGGACCCGGGTCATCTTCCGGGCTTCTTTCAGGAAAATATCCTTGCCGCTGTCCCGGGCCGTCTGGGCCTGCTGGGTGCCGTACCACTCCAGGGAGGCTCCGTTCTGCCGCACCACCTGACCGGAGGGGTAGTATTCCTTGATGGCTACCTTCTGCTCCAGCATCAGATCCCAGCCAATGTAGGTCAGGCCAAAGCCGCCCTGACCCAGAAGCTTGCCCACCAGATATTTCCCGTTCAGAATCGTCCCCGGTGTCAGGGCGTAGCCCGGTGCTTCTCCAGGCTGATATCCGCAGTGGGGGCATGGATAGGCTGTGATTTCCTCCATGCAGCCATAGCAGCGATTGACCTTCATATTTGGTCTTCCTTTCTCTTTTCGCTGTAGTTTTTTCTATATGCATATCGGCTTTCATCAGCAATATGGCGCTTTCGCCGATGAAAGGTCAAGGCCCTGGTGAGAGGAATGCAGTGTGTCCAGTCCGTAGGGAGCGGATTTATCCGTTCCGCAAACCGGGTGCATCATACGGAATGCATGAATGCATTCCCTACGAGAGGCGGTAAGTGTTTCGGTTATGATGAGGGCCGGATAGAAGAATGCAGTGCGTCCAGTCCGTAGGGAACGGATTTATCCGTTCCGCGAACCGGGTGCACTATACGGAATGCATGAATGCATTCCCTACGAGAGGCGGTAAGCGTTTCGGTTATGACGAGGGCCGGATAGAAGAATGCAGTGCGTCCAGTCCGTAGGGAACGGATTTATCCGTTCCGCGAACCGGGTGCGTCATACGGAATGCATGAATGCATTCCCTACGAGAGGTGGTGGGCGTTTCGGTTATGACGAGGCCTGGGCCTTGCCTCCCTCTCTGAGGGAGGTGGCCGAAGGCCGGAGGGAGTGTCCTACGTCAGTGGGGAATGGTTGATCGTACGGAGGACACCCCCTCAGTCAGCGAAGCTGACAGCATGAATAGAGGTATGATTGCCACCGGCAATCATAGTGATTTTGATTTGCTGCGCGGGGCACAACCCCAGCGGGGGGAGCCAAGGGGCTGCGGCGATCGTTGACAATATACGCTTTAACCTGAGTAAAACCGATAAGCACATTTTTCTATATGATAACACCCGGAGAGAAGAAAGTCCACTTCTTTCCGGGCAAAAAAGAAATTCGCCGGGAATTTTCTTCCCGGCGAATTGCGTGTAAATGGGATCAGCCGTTGGGCACCTGTCCACGGGTGGAGATGTCCAGAATCACGGCAGGATCGAAGATGTTGGGGGTGGTGAAGTTGGAGGTCTTCCAGGCCATGGTGTTGCCGCTGACAATCAAACGCTTCTGGCGGACATAGGTGGTATTGATCTCTGCATAGGTGGAGTTGCCTTCCTCTACGAAGTAGCGGAAGCCGGTGGTGTACAGCGCCTGGAACGCTGCATCGGAATAGTTGGAAATGGGGCTGTCCTTCACGAAGACCATCACATCCACAGGACCCAGGACGGGGGTGATCTGATTGGTCCAGGCCTGGAGATCGGCGGTGATTTCCGTCACGCTCTTCTGACCGTAGGGCAGGTTCTTAAAGGTGTTGCAGGCAAGGGTATAGCCCTTCTCCCGCAGCGCCGCAACCACTTCCTTGGCGCCGGCGATCTCCTGGTTCACAAAGTCCTGACCCTTGGTGCCAACGTAGTCGTTGGTGATCCGGTAGCCGAAGATGCCTTCATAGCCGGTGACACCGATAATGGCTCTCGCGCCCCGGTAGGAGAAGTCGGGATGCTCCTTGATAAAGGTCTCCAGAATGGGAACCAGATCGTAGTCACCCACCAGGGTCTGACCGCTGGAATCCACATACTCAGCTTTGATTTCGCCGTTTACAACCACCAGGCGGCTGGCGAAGCCATCGCCCTGGGCATCTGCCACATTGTCGCCGTTGCCGTCGATCATGTAGTTGAAGTAGTTGGTCAGGGTCTCGGTAATCATGATGGGCTTCTTGCCGGCGGGCAGCAGAATGGGCTTATCCATGAAGATCTGGGCGCCGCTGGCATCAATGCTGGAGGAGGTAAAGCTGTCAAAATCCACAAGGACAAAGCCGTTACTGTAGAGTGTCTGCAAAATCTTCTGGAATTCGCCGGTGGTGACAAAGTTCTTGTTGTACAGACCGCCCAGCTCCTTGTCAGCCTTGGCCCGGGTCAGATCCTCGATCAGCAGATTGAAGCTCAGGTTGGGGATCAGGGAGGGATCCTTGTACTCCTCCAGCTGATCCTGGATCTGGATATACTCGGATACCTTGGCAGCGATATCGGGATAGGCATTGAGGTCGCCAACGGAACGCAGGGTATCGATGGCGGCGGGATAATCGTAAACGGTTACATAATTCTCAGCCGTCTGAATGAGCTGGTCGATCCGCTGCTGCTCCAGCTGGGCCTGACTGATGGAGGCATCCAACTGGCTCTCCTGGCGCTGGGCTTCCGTCCTGCGCCGCTCAATGAGATTGGAAATGGAGCCGATGACAAAGGAGAGCACCAGAACCATGCACACACACACGATGATGGGAGGCAGATACACCTCCTTGAAAATCTGTGTGCGGCTTTTCTTCCGGCGGCGCCGGGTGGGGTTGTTGGGATCGGGAGGGAGCTCCCGGAGCTCCTTGTTGCCGATGGGAGCAAAATACAGATCGTAGAATTTCGCAAAAATATTGGGCATGGCAATCTTGGGCAGGTTTATCTTAAAAGAGGTTTCCCTGCGCTGCCTTTGCCTGCGGGAGGAGTGTTCTTCCTCTTCCTCCTCGGGCGATTCTTCGCCGGCTTCGGAATACTCCGGTTCTTCGCCGGCTTCGGAATACTCCGGTTCTTCGGCCGGCTCTTCTTCAAAGGATTCCGAAGACTGTTCCTCGGCATCTTCTTCCTCCCGGAGGAAGTCACCCATATCGTCCCCAAAATCATAATCCTGGTTGGGATCAAATTCCCCATCGGCGTCATCCAGGGGGAAATCCTCCTCAGCACCGGTCAAATCAAAATCCTCATCAGTCAACCCGGACAGATCCATCTTTTCATCGAAATCCTCAGAGCCCAGAAAGGCCTTGGGATCAAAGTCGTCGTCATTGGTCGCGTCGAAGTTAAAGTCAAAATCATTCTTACCCATGTATACATCCCTACCTTTGCGGCTACTAAATGGACTGGTCAAGGATATTCTACCATTCATGTACAAAAAAAGCAAGAACATTTGTGACAATTGCAAAAAAATCCAGAAGTATTAAAGAAAAATTAACAAGTCGTTTGGAACTCCATTTTCGCATCTGAACCCGTTTTTTCTTGCATTCACCCGATGTGTGTGCTAAAATGCAAGCAATCATCCGGAAAAGGAAGGAATGCACATGAAAAAAATTACCAGCTTCACCATTGACCACCTGCGGCTGCTCCCGGGACTGTACGTGTCCCGGAAGGATCCCGCGGGGGAGGCAACGGTGACGACTCTGGATCTTCGGCTGACCAGACCGAATTTTGAGCCGGTGATGAACACAGCAGAGGTTCACACCATCGAGCATCTGGCAGCGACCTATCTGCGCAATGAACCGGAATGGAAGAACAGGGTTCTCTATTTTGGCCCCATGGGCTGCCGTACCGGTTTCTATCTGCTGCTGGTTGGAGACTTTACCTCCCGTCAGGTGCTGCCTCTGGTGACAGAGTGCTTCCGCTTTATCCGGGACTATCGGGGAGAGGTCCCCGGGGCCGCTGCAAAGGACTGCGGAAACTTTTTGGACATGAATCTGAACATGGCAAACTACTGGGCAGCAAAATATGTGGATGTTCTGGAGAACATCACGCCGGAGCGGCTGAATTATCCAGAGGAGGAACAGTAATATGGTAAGGCTGGGAATTATTGGAGCCATGCAGGTGGAAGTGGAGACCCTGGTTGGACAGATGGAAAACTGTCACGCCTCGGAAAAAGCAGGAAGCGTATTCTACTGTGGTGTACTGGGTGGACTGGACGTGGTTGTGGTGCAGTGCGGTGTCGGCAAGGTCAATGCGGCTCTGTGTGCCCAGATCCTGTGTGACTGCTTCGCTGTGACCCACATCGTCAATACCGGTGTGGCGGGCTCCCTGGACGCGGCGCTGGACATCGGCGACCTGGTTGTAAGCCGGGACGCCATGCACCACGATTTTGACTGCTGCAAGCTGGGCTATACCCGGGGGCAGGTGCCCGGGCTGGAAGACCTGGCCTTCCCGGCAGACGAGGCACTGGTGCAGCACGCCTTTGCCGCTGCGGAGCAGGTCAACCCCGGCCACACCCGAATCGGCAGAGTGGCCAGCGGCGACCAGTTTATTTCCAGCGGTGAGCAGAAGGAACAGATCATAGCCTGCACCCAGGCCCTGTGCACGGAGATGGAGGGTGCGGGAATCGCCCAGACTGCCTACCGCAACGGCGTGCCGTATGTGATTCTGCGGGCCATTTCCGACAAGGCGGACGACAGCTCCGAGATGGATTACCCCACCTTTGAGAAAATCGCCGCCCACCGCTGTGCCCTGGTCACCGTGACCCTGGCGCAAATGATGAAAAAGACAACGTAATTCCGTCCGAAAAACCGGCAGGGTGTTGCCTTAAACATTGTCAACGCAGTCCTTTTCATGAATGTACCTTCGTGCGCCGGGAGAGCTTTCCTTCAAACCGATCCTTTGCGGTGTTGGTGGGAATGGGGGTGGGATACTTTCCGCTGAAGCAGGCATCACAGAAAGAAGCCGTCCCGATCATCTGCGTCAGATCCTCCAGCTCCAGATAGCCTAAGGTGTCCGCGCCAATGATCTGGGCGGTTTCCTGAATGTCGTGGTGGCAGGCAATCAGGTGCTCTCTGGAGTCGATATCCGTTCCGTAGTAGCAGGGATTCAGGAACGGCGGCGAGGAAATGCGCATGTGTATCTCCTTTGCTCCGGCACTTCGCAGAAGACCCACAATTTGACCGCTGGTGGTGCCCCGGACAATGGAGTCGTCGATCAGGACGATTCGTTTTCCCTCAATTTCCTCCCGGATGGGGCTGAGCTTGATTTTTACCTGGCTGATCCGCTGACCCTGACCGGGGGAAATGAAGGTTCTGCCGATGTATTTGTTTTTAATCAGGCCGATTCCGTAGGGAATGCCGGATGATTCTGCGTAGCCAAGGGCCGCGTCCAGTCCGGAATCCGGAACACCGATGACGAGATCCGCTTCCACCGGATGACGTCTTGCCAGAAGCCTGCCAGCATTCTTCCGGGCAGAATGGACGCTGATCCCATCTATCACGGAATCAGGTCTGGCAAAGTAGATGTACTCAAAGATGCACATGTGCTTTGCAGCGGTGCCGCAGTGTTCCCGGTTGGAATGCACACCGGTGCTGTCAAAGGTGAGGATTTCACCGGGGAGCAGATCCCGCTCCGGTACCGCACCCACAGCAAGCAGGGCGCAGCTTTCCGAGGCTATTACGAAGCTGCCGTCTGCCGTACGACCGTAGCACAGCGGGCGAAAGCCCATGGGGTCCCGGGCGGCGATCATTTTGGTGGAAGACATCATGCACAGAGAGTAGGCTCCTTCCAGTTCATCCATGGCCCGGCTGACCGCAGACTCAATGGAGGGGCAGCGCAGCCGCTGCTGGGTGATGACATAGGCGATGATCTCCGTGTCGCTGGTACTCTGAAAAATAGCGCCCCCCAGTTCCAGACGTCTGCGCAGTTCGTAGGCGTTGCTGAGATTCCCATTGTGGGCCAGGGCAAGCTTGCCCTTGTGGTGGTTCACAACAATGGGCTGACAATTTGCCCGGTTGGAAGCGCCGGTTGTTCCATAGCGGACATGGCCTACCGCCATAGTTCCGTTGGGAAACCGCGATAAAACATCCCGACTGAAAACATGGCTGACCTCGCCCAGATCCCGGTAGGGGGTGAATACGCCATCGTCGTTGACAACGATGCCGCAGCTTTCCTGTCCGCGATGCTGAAGGGCATACAGACCATAGTACGTCGTGTTCGCCACATTTTCCGGTTCCGATGTAAACACGCCGAAAACGCCGCATTCTTCATGAAGCTCTGACATAGGAAACCTCCATATTGAAATAAAAAGGCGCTCATTTGTGCAGATGTCCTGCATACAAATGAGCGCCTTTGCTCGGATAGAATTATAGCATGGCGAAAAAGGGATGTCAATTTGCCAGTCCAACCAAAGAACCGGAGCGAGAAACCAGCGGTTATGTCATTTTGCTGTAAGGTGCAGGAGGAAACAGCGGCATCAGCATTTTCGCATCAGGCGGATGTAAAACTCCACCGCCTTCCCTATGGTTTCCAGCCGAATCCGTTCGTTGTTGCCGTGAAGGGTAGCCCGCTCTTCGGCGGTCATGTCCATGGCAGAGAAGCGGTATACGTGGCGGCTCAGCTTCCCGTAGTGGCGGGAGTCCGAGCACTGCACCATGAGATACGGGGAGACAATGCAGCCCTTCCAGGTTTCCGCGACGGCAGACGCCACCTTGTCCCAGGCGGGACAGCCGGTTTCAGAAATGGGGCTGGGCTCGAAGGATTCCAGGGCAGTGATTTCCACGCTGCTGTCGTTTATGGTTCTGCGAAGATAGTCCAGGGCGGAGTCCACGCTGTCAGCGGGGTTGAGCCGGATGTTGGATACCATGGTGGCCTCCGGCGGGATAACATTCCGGGCGGAGCTGCCCTCCATCTGCGTAAAAGCTACGGTGGTGCGAAGCAGGGCATTCATTTCGCCGCCGGAGGTTTTGCCCAGCAGATCCAGAACCCAGCCGAAGCACCACAGGTTGGCAAAGATCATCCGGTACAGGAAGGTGGAGTGACGGCCCAGAGTGTCAAACATTTCAGCGGCCGGCTTGGTCAGCTGCATCCGGAAGGGATGGCTTTCCACGGCGGCACAGGCTTTGGAGAGAACGCCAACGGGTGTGTGGGGCTTAGGGGCGGAAGCGTGACCGCCGGCGGAGCAGGTACGGTACTGAGCGTTGAGCATTCCCTTTTCCGCAATACCGATGAGACCGCAGGGGGTGTGAACCCCTGGGAAAACATCCTCCACAACAGCACCGCCTTCGTCCACCACCAGTGCGGGCTGGATGCTGTGCTCCACAAAGTAGTTGACGATATTCACTGCGCCTTTGCCGTTGACCTCCTCTCCGCCGGAGAAGGCAAAGTAGATGTCATTTTCCGGGCAGAAGCCGGTGCCGATCAGATGCTCTGCGGCGCTGAGGATGCCATTGAAGGTGACCTTGGTATCCAGAGTTCCCCGGCCCCACATGACACCGTTCTCAATGATTGCGTCAAAGGGAGGCTTTTTCCAGTTCTCCTCGTTGACGGGAACCACATCGTAATGGGCCATCATAACGGAGGGCGCCTGATCCTGCTTTCCCGGCCAGCGAAACAGCAGTCCCCGGTCGGGAAGCCGGGTAAGAGAACAGACCTCCAAAACCCGGGGATAGAGGGTGGGGAGGGAACCAATCAGCTTTTCAAATTCGGCGTCATCTTCCATAGAGGGATCGTTGTAGGATACGGTCTTGCATCTGATCAGCTCTGCCAGAGCCTGCACGGCCCGATCCCTGTCAAATTCCACTTCCTCCTGGCAGACTGCGGGCTGGGGCTTGGGGCGGAACAGGGCAGTCCGAATGAGAACAACGGCCAAAAATGCGGCAAGCAGAACAAGAATGCAATACAGGACAATCATTTACAGAACACCTCTTTTATACAGAATCCTGGATATCGCTATGGTGAACAAGACACCGACCGGCACCATGATGCCCACGGTTCCGGCATTCAGGGCAGGAACAAAGATAAACAGCACCAGCATCAGGAGCACCGGTGCAAGGGCGATTCTCCAGTTCCGGGACACGAATACCACGCCCAGTCCGCCGAACAGGGCAGGCAGCATCTGGGCAAAGGCGGGCTCCAGGACAGGTGCCTCCAAAATGGGCGTCAGGGGAACAATCAGGATTACGCCCAGCACGATAATGATGGTGGTAACGATGGAGGATGTGGCAATGGCAATGGTGGAGATCAGTTCGCCTTCCTCGCTGGCGGCATTGATGTTATTCTGCTCCAGGGCATTTATGGCACAGGGCAGCTTCAGATTGGATATGTTTCCGGTTACGAAGCTCAGGTAGGAGCCCCCGGCACCCAGCATGGGGACGAATGTAAAGGTTTCGATAATGCCCACAGCCCAGTACATGGGGGCGGTGGCAACAAGGCCCATCAGCAGGGCGTTCCAATCCGGAGGCGCGTCAAAGACGATGCTGACGATTATGGGAAACAGAAGCAGCAGAACCATGACGCTGAGGTTCCAGACTCTTCCGTCCCGGTGGACGCTGTCCAGATAAGAAAGCTGTTTTTTCATGAATGATTCCTCCTTAGCTCAGCCATGCCGTGATGGGAATGGCAGAGGCCATACCCAGTACCAGACTGATGGGCAGGGCGTAGTCATTGACCCATTTCCAGTGAAAGCGCTTCATTGCCAGACCGCACAGGGCCATGACGACAGCAGAAACTGCCATAACGCACACGGGGATCAATCCGGTGGTGGCGGCAGTCCCGGGGACGGGCTTCCACAGCATGGAAAAGTCGCAGAATACATAGCCCAGGAAAGCGGAGATCATGCCGATGAACATGGCATTGTTCAGGATTTCCGCCCACTTTCCGTCTTTGCTTCCAAGGCTCAGCATTCCGTTATGCAGCTTCTTTCCTATGAGAGGAACCAGCCAGATGCCAACCATGATGGATATGGTCATAACCAGGGAGATATTCACATACTGCCGGGCGGTGAGGCTGCCGATTTTTCCAAGGGTCAGGCCCATGGCGCTGACGGCATTTTCTGCGGCGATGGTCTCATAGCTGAGAGAACCCACCACGCTCAGACGCAGCCAGGGCAGGGGAAGGCCAAGACTCTTGCTCAGCGCAATGACGCTGATGACAATGGCAATGGCAGGCGCGACAGTAAAAATGGCAGCAGTACGGATGGTTTTGCGGATTTTGGCCTGATCCATACCGATGGCCCTGCTGCGCCTGACAGCTTTGGCCAGGAAATAAACGGACTGGGCAAGCACGGCTGCAACGATGACTCCTGCCAGAAGAAACAGCAGGGGATGGTTGGTGCGAAATTCCATAATGACACCTCCTGAAAAAGATAGTGCTATTATACAATGCTGGAAATAACAAAACAAGACTCGATGGACATGTTTTTCAGCTGAAAAGCGGAGCCTGCGTTTCGGCAGACTCCGCTTTTCACAAAGCATTACAGGACGGCTGTCCACAGCCAATAGAGAAACCCGTACACCACGCTGGCGCCTACGCCGTACACAATCACCGGGCCGGCGATTGTGAATAGCTTTGCTCCGACACCCAGAATGAAACCCTCAGTTTTGAACTCGATCGCCGGGGCGGCAATGGCGTTGGCAAAGCCTGTGATGGGAACCAACGTTCCTGCTCCGCCGTATTTGGCAATATCGTCATACAGACTCATCCCGGTGAGCAGTGCTGAAAGGGCGACGAGACTCATGGAAGCAGCTGTTCCGGCGGCATCCTTGTCCAGGCCCAAACTGATATACCAGTTCAGAAAAACCTGACCCAGAGTGCAGATCAATCCGCCGATCCAGAATGCATTCAGGCAATCCTTCCAGATGGGGGACTTAGGCGCCATGGATTCCACAAGCTCTTTGTATTGCTTTTCTGTCATGTCCATCCCTCCGGCGTTAGTTTTTCCGGGGGAGTGGATTCTATTCAGATAACGAAGGCACCTTTGAATCAATCGTCCACGGCCAGACGGCGTTTTTTCTATACGTGCAGTTCCGAAAATGGAAAACATACAGTAGTCCTCCGTTTTCGGATTTTTCGGCTGAGCCAAAATCTCCTGCCGCCAGCTCTTGTCAATGGAATCAGAGCTTCCTTAACGGCGGAATTCCTCGCGGTAGACAATATTTCCGTGCTTGCCGTCTGTACGGAGAAGACCTGGCCCGACAGCTGCGGCTCTCAGACCATTGGTTCCCATAAAGCTGCAGGGCAGCTTGCTGTCCTCGCCCCGCAGAATACGATCACAAAGCTCAATGTTATCATCCAATGTCTGGCGAGGGCCCACTGCACATGCACCGTGGGAGTAGAGAACCATATCAAAGGAATCTTCAAACTGCTTCAAATGCTCCAGGGAACTGCGATAGCTGCTTATGGAGCCATCCCACAGCAAAAGTGTATTGCTGTTGCAGGCATCGCCGAACAGAATAGTCCGATCCTCCCGGAAAAGAACACAGCAGGAGCCGGGGGAATGACCGGGGACATGAATGATCTGCAGAGTAATCCCGCCAAGTTCAAAGCATTGACCATCGGCCAGTGGAAGATAGGCTCCCTGGTATTGGGGGACATACTCCTCCGGCTGGATAAACGTGTTTGGCGGAGCGTAGGATTCGGTATAAGTCTTCCGCATCTGAACGGTAAAATCGGAAGCCATTGGAATATCTGCACTGTGAAGATACACCCTGTCAAACAGCGCCGAGCCGCCGGTGTGATCACCATGGAAATGGGTAAGAATGACGCTTATGGGGAGTTTTGTCAATCCCGCCAAAGCCTCCCGCAGTCCATAAAAACCGACTCCGGTGTCTACGAGTACGGCCTGTTTGGTTCCGACAGCCAGAAACATGTGCACGCCTGCCGGATCGGTCAGCTGTGTAATATGGGGCGTGAGAGGTTGAACTGCATATGTAACCATTGTAAATTCCCTTTCTCTGTTTCTGCGTCTATTGTAGCGCAGGACGGAATAAATCGCAATCTGTTTCCGGAGGAAGGAAAACAGTTTTGAAAAATCGTTGTCTTCAATAAAATTATTCGAATTATTTTGTGCATTTTTTCCGGAACACTTCGTTGTCAGAAACGTGATAGCTGTGATATAATACAAGTGGAAATGCATTTTCTTTGTCTGAGACTGAAGAGAAAACGCAGAATTCTTGTAAATGGAGGAATGAGAAATGCCTATGCAAATGGGTTTCCGCTGGTACGGCGAAGGCAATGATCGTATCACCCTGGCTGACATTAAACAGATCCCCGGTGTTTCCACCATCGTCTGGGCGCTGCATCACAAGCTGCCCGGTGAGGTCTGGGAGGAAGCGGAGATCGCTGAGGTCATGGAGCAGCTCCACGCCTATGGCTTCAACGGCGATGTTGTGGAGTCGGTCAATGTGCATGACGACATTAAGATCGGCAAGCCCACCCGGGACATGTACATTGAGAATTACAAGACCACCATGCGCAATCTGAGCAAGTTCGGCGTCAAGGTAATCTGCTATAACTTTATGCCTGTCTTTGACTGGACCCGCTCCAACCTGTTCCACGAGGTAGGCGACGGCTCCACCGCTCTGTTCTACGAAAAGGGTATGATCCAGGACGACTACAACGCCATGGCAAAGTACATCATGGACTTCACCGAAAAATATAATATGTCCTTCCCCGGCTGGGAGCCTGAGCGTATGGCAAAGCTGGATCAGCTGTTTAAGGACTACGCCGATGTGGACCATGAAAAGCTCTGGGCCAACCTCAAGTATTTCCTGGAAGCACTGATGCCCACCTGTGAAGAGACCGGCATCAAGATGGCGATTCACATGGACGATCCCCCATGGGATATCTTTGGTCTGCCCCGTCTGCTGACAAGTGCAGAGAATATCGACCGCTTCCTGTCCATGGTGGACAACCCCTACAACTGTCTGACCCTGTGCTCCGGCTCTCTGAACGCCGACCCCAACAACAATGTGGCTGACATCGTCCGCAAGCACTGTGACCGTATTGCCTTTGCCCACATCCGCAATGTCAAGCACTTCCCCAACGGTGACTTCTCCGAAGCCTCCCACCGGGACTGCGATGGTGACACTGGAATTCTTGATATTCTGCAGGCATATCATGACTGTGGCTTTGAGGGCTATATCCGTCCCGACCATGGCCGTCATCTGTGGGGAGAGGGCCCCGGTACGGTTCGTCCCGGCTATGGCCTGTATGACCGTGCCCTTGGCGTCATGTATATGCTTGGCGCCTGGGATTTGATGGATAAGCAGAGCGCGAAGTAAGAGCAAGGAGTTTTCTGATGAAACTGACTGATATCATTAAACATGGCGTTTCTCCTGAGTGGGAGGAGAAAGGCTATCAGCTGCCTGAATTTGACATTCAGGCCGTCCGGGCAAAGACCCATGCTGAGCCCACCTGGGTGCATTTCGGTGCGGGCAACATTTTCCGCGCTTTCCCTGCCGCCGTTCTGAATGATGCGCTGAACTCCGGCAAATATGACCGCGGTGTGATTGTGGCAGAGAGCTTCGACTATGAGATCATCGACAAGGCCTATCAGCCCTATGACAACCTGTCCCTGCTGGTTTCCCTGAAATCCACCGGCGACATCGAGAAAAAGGTAATCGCCTCTGTCACTGAGAGTCTGAAAGCGGATTACCAGTTTGCGGACTGGGCACGCCTTGTAGAGATCTTCCGGAATCCTTCCCTGCAGATGATCTCTTTCACCATTACCGAGAAGGGCTACGGCGTGAATCCGGCGGATCTGGAGCGTGGTATGAAGCCCATCCTGGCTATGGGTAAGGTTGCCGTTCTCCTGTATGAGCGCTTCCAGGCGGGTCAGCTGCCCCTGACCGTCCAGTCTATGGACAACTGCTCCCACAATGGCGATAAGGTGAAAGCCGGCGTTTTGCAGTACGTGCAGAAGTGGGTGGAAGACGGCATGGTACCTGCCGCGTTTAAGGACTACGTTCTGGATGAGACGAAGGTTACTTTCCCCTGGGCTATGATTGATAAGATTACCCCCAGACCGCATGAAAAGGTACAGGCCATGCTGGCAGCAGATGGGTTTGAGGACAACTACACCATCCAGACGGAGAAGCATACCTTTACCGCACCCTTTGTCAATGCCGAGGAAACCGAGTATCTTGTCATTGAAGACAACTATACCAACGGTCGCCCGCCGCTGGAACTGGGCGGTGTGATGTACACTACCCGGGAGACGGTGGATAAGGTGGAGACCATGAAGGTCACTACCTGCCTCAACCCCCTGCACACGGCGATGTCTATCTACGGCTGTATGCTGGGCTACACCCTGATCTCTGCGGAAATGGCGGATTCCGATATCCGCAGCTTCATTCAGAAGCTTGGGTATATCGAGGCAATGCCTGTTGTCACTGACCCCGGTGTTCTGAATCCCTATGAGTTCATCGGCGCTGTTCTGAACCGCAGACTTCCCAACCCCTTCATGCCCGATGCGCCTCAGCGGATTGCTATGGATACCAGTCAGAAACTGGCCATCCGGTTCGGTGAGACCCTGAAGAAGTACCAGGCCCGGGGGCTGGACAAGTCCAACCTGGTGCTGATCCCGCTGGTCCTGGCCGGCTACGCCCGCTACCTCAGAGGCATCGATGACTTCGGCAACGCCTTTGAGCCGTCTCCGGACCCACTGCTTGCGCAGCTGCAGCCCATGGTGGCCGGTCTGGACGTTCGGGAAGGCGAGCAAGACTTCTCCTGCCTGAAAAAGCTGTATGCTCGTACCGATGTTTTCGGCGTGGATATATACGCTTTGGGTATTGGCGAGCAGGTGGAAGGCATGGTTAAGGAGCTGTACGCAGGCCCCGGCGCTGTACGCAAGACCCTGCATAAGTACGTGGAAGCTCGCTGATTAAAAAATGGAAAACGGCGCGGATTTTTTGTCCGCGCCGTTTTTCTGACGGAAGAACAGCGGCTGCTCGGAAGAAACAGCCGCTGTATATGGTTATTCGAGAGTCAGATGGTTTTTGGACAGCGCCTTTTTCAGAGCCAGAGCCAGCAAAGGAGCAAAGATAATGGCAACGACTGCGTTGAAGGTGGTGGCGGGGAGCTTGCCGATGACACTCAGGAGCGCGGCATCAGGAGTCAGCCCCTTTTTTAGCAAACCACTGTAGAAGTAGCTTTTGGCCAGATACAAAGCGGCATAGACAACGGCGCCGACTGTTGTAGCGAGCGTCGCCTTCAACTGGCTGTAATCCTTCTTCCCGAGCACCAGACCAACGGCAAGACCGTATGCTCCCTTCATCAGGAAGGTGATCCAGCATTCATCGATGTACAGCGGATTGGTCATGTCGTAGATGGCGGAGCCGAGACCCGCAGCCAGACCGCCCAGCCAGGGACCCAGCAGAATACCGGAAAGGGCGCACATGATGTTGCCCAGATGGAATGAAGTCGTACCGGCAACCGACAGGGGAAGTGTGATCCGAATCGCGGAGCCTACGACGGTCAGCGCAGCCATTAGTGCGGTCCATACAAGTTTTCTTGTGGAAAGGTTACGGTTGTTTGTCATCAGGGATTACCTCCTGCGTTTTTTCTTCATTATAGTCACAACTGGCAATAAATACAGAGCCAGAACTGTATTATAAAATAGGGCCAGAATGGGCACAAAAAACGAAGGCATTTTGGCGGCAAAAATTAGATAATATAACTGTACATATTAAGAAAATGATGCTATAATGGGGGAAGCAAAAAATCCGAAAGGGGAAATAATGGAATGAGATTAATTCGCGCTAAAGACTATCAGGATGTAAGCCGTAAGGCTGCCAATATCATTGCGGCTCAGATCTGTCTGAAGCCCGATTGCGTTCTTGGTCTTGCCACCGGCAGCAGTCCTGTTGGCACCTATAAGGAACTGATCGCAAAGTACGAATCCGGCGACCTGGATTTCTCCCAGGTGAAGACGGTTAATCTGGATGAGTACGTGGGACTGACGAAGGAGCATGATCAGAGCTATGCCTACTTTATGCGTACCAATCTGTTTGACCATGTCAACATTGATCCGGCCAACTGCAACATTCCAGACGGCATGAATACGAACGCGGAGGAAGAGTGTGCACGCTATGATGCTGTTATCGACTCTTTTGGCGGTGCCGATTTACAGCTGCTTGGCCTGGGCCCCAACGGCCATATTGGCTTCAATGAGCCTTGCGATCAGTTCGTGAAGGGCACAAATAAGGTAACACTGACGGCGTCTACCATTGACGCCAATGCCCGCTTCTTCGCTTCCAGGGAGGATGTTCCGACACATGCCTACACGATGGGAATCGGCGCCATTATGAAGGCAAAGCGTGTTTTGCTGGTTGTCAACGGCGAGAACAAGGCGCGGGCTGTCAAGGACTGCTTCTTCGGACCCATCTGTCCCCAGGCGCCTGGTTCCATTCTGCAGCTGCACCCTGACTTTACTCTGGTTGCTGATGAGGAGGCACTTTCCTTGGTGAAGGATCTGCTGTAATCGCACATTATGCAAAGTTCAGCGCAGGGTGCACTATGTAAAGGAAGGTTTTACCCCTTCACATAGTGCACCCGACTGCGGCTTATACGTGGTAATTTGAATCGTTTTGACAAAGAGAAGAGCGTTTCTCATGCAAAGCAATTCGAGAAAACCGTAATTGAGCAGAGCCGCAATAGGATACGGCCGCTGTATTGTTTCTACAACTTGGATATCTGTTTTATGGAACTGTCCGATAACGGCGGTTCTGCCCGGCAAGATGGAGTCTAGAAGATGAAAGGAGGGCCTGCTGCAAAACGGAAGTTTTGCAGCAGGCCTGGTTTTTCGTAGCCTATTCTCATACACGTCGGGCTGTTGCCAGCAGCCTCGTCAAAGGAGACAGCTTATTCAAACATCGGGCTCATTGAATTCCAAAACCATCGCGCCCTTTTGCGACTGCGAAAAGCAGCATTTCGTCATGGGTTGGGTACAGCAGTTCCTCAAATCCTGCAGCTTTCTGAAACGATACAATGCGCAGCTTCCAATTGATCCAAATGGAAAAAGTCATTTTCCTCAGCCTTTCCGCCCTGCGGCTACCTTCTGAATGCGGAACTGTTGCACTCCATTGGCCGCATCCATCACTGTTCCTGCGGGGAAAGAAATTACCAGACAGCCTTCTTCATCCACTTTAAACTGGGTTTCTTCCCCGATGGTCACATTCACTGACGGCATGCTCCTTCCTTTTTTGTTTTCACTATTATAGACTCTTCAAGACTGGGAAAAGTTTCAAAAAAAGAAAAGAATTTCGAAACTGTTCAAGGCACAGCCCCTCTGCAATGAATACATTGTATATGGTATATGTAGTTTACAACAGATGAAATGCATGTTCAACAACAATGCAGACAAAAAGAGTTGATAATATCGTCAAAGAGAATCCATATTCCCTCTGGCGGTTAAGCGAGAACCGCACCTCTATTATGGATAACGCTCTGCTTAACATGAAAATAGAAATTATATGGAAAAACCCCTTGACAAAGGGCATAAGGCGTGATAATATAACCCGGCTTTGAGCGCGGGCTCGGGAGTCGGGAATAAAGTTGAAAAAACCTGAAAAAAGTTCTTGACAAACAGAAAAG
>CALYRG010000025.1 GCA_945482615.1 uncultured Clostridia bacterium
GCAGAGCCTGCGGCGGAGTCACCCTCGACGATGTAAATTTCGCAAAGGCTGGGGTCCCGCTCATTGCAGTCCTGGAGCTTGTCCGGCATCTGGCCGGATTCCAGACCAGTCTTCCGGCGGATGGAGTCTCTGGCCCGTCTGGCGGCCTCTCTGGCCCGGTTGGCCATCATCGCCTTTTCCAAAATGACCTTGGCAGTCTGTGGGTGCTCCTCAAAATAGATGGCAAGCTGTTCGTTGACAATCTGGTCAACCAACGTACGGATATAGGCATTGCCCAGCTTGGCCTTGGTCTGGCCCTCGAACTGTGCGTCCGTCAGCTTGACGGAAATGATGGCGGTGATGCCCTCCCGGCAGTCCTCGCCGGATACCTTATCGTCTCCCTTGATGGTGCCGTTCTTCACGCCGTAGGCATTCAGCACCCGGGTCAGAGCGGTGCGGAAGCCGGTCTCATGCATACCGCCCTCCGGGGTACGCACATCGTTGGCAAAGGACATCATAAACTCGTTGTAGCCGTCATTGTACTGGATGGCAATTTCCGCGGAGGCATCCCCCTTGCTGCCGCTCATATAGATGATGTCCTCGTGCATGGGGGTCTTGTTCCGGTTGCACCACCGGGCAAATTCCCGGATACCGCCTTCATAGCACATGGTATCGGAGATATCCTCTGTGCCCCGGTTGTCCGTGATGGTAATGCTGAGGCCTGCATTCAGGAAGGCTTCCTCCCGCATACGCTCATGCAGGGTCTCATAGTCGTATACCAGCGTGTCGAAAATCTCCGGATCGGGCTGGAAGGTAACCTCGGTACCGGTTTTGTCGGTCTTTCCCACAATCCGCATTTCCTGGGTGATGGCTCCCCTGACAAATTTCATCTCATAGATGCTGCCATTTTTGTGAACCCGCACCCGGAGCCACTCGCTCAGGGCGTTGACTACAGAGGCGCCGACACCGTGCAGACCACCGGAGACCTTGTAGCCGCCGCCGCCGAACTTTCCGCCGGCGTGCAGCACGGTATAGACGACCTCCAGAGCAGGCCGCCCGGTCTGGGGCTGGATGTCCACGGGAATACCGCGGCCGTCATCCGTTACGGTGATGGAATCCCCGGGATTGATGGTCACGGTGATGTGCCTGCAGTAGCCTGCCAGCGCTTCATCAATGGCGTTGTCCACGATCTCATAGACCAGGTGGTGCAGACCGCTGACGGAGGTAGAGCCGATATACATACCCGGGCGCTTGCGCACTGCTTCCAGACCTTCCAGAACCTGGATCTGCTCTGCACCATATTCCTGCGTTACTTTCATTTCATCTGACATAGTATCCTCCAGGCGGGCAAAGCCCGCTTAAAACTGCTGTATTGATTCTTCCAGAATGGTTCCCTTTTTGATTTGAATGGTCTTTCCCAGCTTTGTAAACCGCCCCGGCTCGCAGCAGGTGATGAATACCTGGCCGGATACGATCTGGTTCAGCACAAAATCCTGCCGTCCCGGATCAAGCTCAGACAGAACATCATCCAGCAGCAGCACCGGTTCTTCCCCAAACTCCCGTTTCATCAGCTCCCGCTGGGCAAGCTTCAGGCTGATGGCGCTGGTGCGGGTCTGTCCCTGAGAGCCGTAGACCTTCAGGTCGATCCCGGAAAGACGAACCGTAAAGTCGTCCTTGTGGGGGCCGGTGAGACACTGCCCGGTCTCCCGTTCTGCCCGGCTGTGGCTGCTTAAGTGATCCATCAGCTGGCCGGTGATGGTCTGCACCGGGGCAAAGGGATCCGTCACCGTGGACACGGTTTTGTATTCCAGAGAAAACTCCTCGGAACCGCCGGAAAACTGGCTGTGAAACCGCTTTGCCGATTCTCCCAGAGCCTGGAAGAACCGGGACCTGTAGGAGATCAGAAGTGCTCCAACCTGGCACAGGCGGGTGTCATACTCCGGCAAAATCGCCCCGATGGAGGGATCATCAAACTGATCCTTCAAAATCCGGTTTTTTTGTTCCAGAATCCGGTTGTACTCCGCCAGAGCGGCATCGTAGTTGGGCCGAAGCTGGCACAGGGCAAGGTCGGAAAACCGCCGCCGCTGGGACGATCCGCTTTTGAGCATCATTAAGTCTTCCGGGCAGAACAGCACCGTAGGAAGCACACCGCTCAGTTCCGCCGCGCTTTTCTTTTTCACGCCGTTGCGGTAGATCTGTCTTGGCCGGGCGCTGCCGAACAGAACAAAGCGCAGTGTCTGCTCCCGATCCTGGGAGAAAACCGTCCCTTCCATCTGACCGAAGTCCGTGTGAAACCGGACCATCTCAGAGGTTTTCTGGGCGCGGAAGCTTTTTCCGCTGCCAAGGTAGGCAATGGCTTCCAGAAGGTTGGTTTTTCCCTGGGCGTTGTCCCCGACAATGAGATTCACACCGGGATCAAAGAGAAAATCCGCCTTTTCATAATTCCGGAAATTCTCCAGGGTGATGGATTTCAGATTCATACCTGAATCCGGTAGCTGACATTCCCAAAGGAGAAGGTATCTCCGGGACGCAGCTTCTTTCCACGCATCAGGCAGGTTTCACCGTTCACCAGAACCTGTCCATCCTGAATGAGAACCTTGGCCTCTCCCCCGGACATGACAACATTCGCCAGCTTCATGGCATCCTGGAGCTTGATAAACTCCGTCCGGATGGAGAGAATTTCAGCCCTTTCCTTGCGTTTGACAGTTACTTTCATAGCAGGAACCTTCCTTAGTTCTTGATCCGCACAGGCAGGACCATGTAGGCAAAGTCGTATTTATCATCCACGGGGGTAAGAACAATGGGGCTGAGGCTGTTGGTCAGTTCCATTGTCACCTCCTCCGAAGGGATCACCCGCAGAGCGTCAGCCAGATACCGGACGTTGAAGCCAACCTCCAGCTCCTTGCCGTCGCCGGCGATGGAGCAGCGGTCCTCCGCTACACCAATCGTGGTGCTGGTGCGCATCTGCAGTTCCTGATTGCCAAACAGGCAGCGTACCGGGCTCTTGAATTTTTCGGAAACCACCAGTCCGACACGCTCCACAGAGGAAGCAAGGTCGGAAACATGGGCGACCAGCTTCACCGGACTGTTGGCAGGAACCACCTTCCGCCAGTCCAGGAATTCTCCTTCCAGCAGACGGCACACCAATGTAGCGCTGCCGATCTGGAACAGGATGTGCTTGGGCCCCAGAATAAAGGAGGCGGTATCAGAGGTATCGGAGAGAATCTTTTCCACTTCCTTCAGGCCTGCAGAGGGAACCACAAAGCTCAGCGTCCGCTGAGTGGATTCTTCGGGGTGATAGGTACGCCGGGCCAGACGGAAACCATCCACGGCAATTGCAGTGATGGAATCCTCGGTCACTTCAAACTTGACGCCGGTGTGGATGGGTCTGCCCTGATTTTCGGCTACGGCGAAAATGGTGGCCGAGATCAGATTCCGCAGTTCGTTCTGCGGAATGTGGACGGGACGGCCCTCGTTGACATCCGGAAGCTCGGGATAATCCTCCGCACTCTGGGCCGAAATGGTAAAGGAAGCGTAGCCTGCCCGGATAGAAACCCGGTACTGCTCGTCTACCACTACAGTGATGGGCCCTTCGGGAAGACGGCGGACAATATCTCCAAACAGCTTGGCAGGAAGAATGCAGTCGCCGGGATCGGTAATATCTGCATCTACGTCATAAGTGATGGCCGTTTCCATATTGTAGCCGGTCATGGACAGGCAGTTACCTGCCTTGCAGAGGATACCCTCAAGGACAGACAGACCGCTTTTCTGAGCCACCGTCCGGCTGGCAATGTTCAGACCGGTCACAAGCTGCGCTTTTTCACAGGTAAATCGCATAGTCAGTGTTCCTTTCTTGTATAATAGTCAATATAAAGAATCATTTCAGAATATCAGGCAGTAGAAGAAGGTGTAGTGCAAATTTATGTGGAAAACTGAAATTCTTCTGCTATACCAAGGATTTTTTATCCACAGGGCAGTGTGAAAAAGGACATGCTTTTCAACAGGGGCTGTGAACACCGGAAAAAGAAGATTTTTCTTCACAGCTTGTCCTTTCACATTCCACATGAGGCTGTGGATAAAATGTCAAAGGCTGGAGTTAATATTGGCTGTGATGTCCCGGATGTTGTTCTGCAGATCGGAATCGCCGTTCTGCAGGGACATTTGTACCTTGCGGATGGCATACAGGGCGGTGGTGTGATCCCGGTTGAACTCCTTGCCGATGTCCGGGAGGGACAGATTGGTCAGCTTGCGGATCAGATACATGGCAATCTGCCGGGCTTCGGCCGTACCCTTGTTTTTCTGGGTTCCACGAAGGACAGATTCTTCCACATTGTAGAATTTGCAGACCTGGCTGATAATCAGGGAAGGCGTGGGAACGGCGCTGCCCTCGGACTTGAACATATCGTCAATGGCCCGGGAGATGTGGGAAAGATCCAAAGGCATATTGTTTAGATCCCGGTAGGCCAGAATCTTTTTAACGGTACCTTCAATCTGCCGGACGTTGTTGGTGATGTTCACGGCAATATAGTTGCAGACCTCATCGTCCAGCTCCAAGCCCAGCTGTTTGGCCTTGTTTTTAATGATGGCCATTCTTGTCTCATAATCAGGAGGATTGATGTCCGCAATCAGACCCCACAGGAAGCGGCTGCGGAGCCGGTCCTCCAGCGTCAGCATGTCGTCGGGCTTCCGGTCGGAGGTCAGGACAATCTGCTTGTGTTCCTCATAGAGCTTATTGAAGGTGTGGAAAAATTCCTCCTGGGTGGATTCCTTACCGGCGATGAACTGAATATCATCCACCAGAAATAAATCAGCTTCCCGGTATTTGCTGCGGAACTCAATGTTACGGCCGTTTTTGATGGCATCGATCAGTTCATTGGTGAACTGATCGCCCTTGATATAGACGATGTTTGCGTTGGGGTTCTTCTTGCGGATGCCGTTGGCGATGGCATACAGCAGATGGGTCTTTCCCACACCGGGAGGGCCATAAAGAAACAGGGGGTTATACACCTGTCCCGGCGTCTTGCTGACTGCAATGGCTGCAGAATGGGCAAAGCGGTTGGAGGAGCCGACCACAAAGTTATCAAAGGTGAACTGGGGATTGAAATCCATGGCGGAGGAGCTTCCCTTGCTCTTGCGGGCATTCATTTCCTCATCGCCCAGCACCAGGAGCCTGGCATCAGAGTTGAATACCTCCTTCAGTGCGTCCTGAATATAATCGGTACACCGGCTGCGGATGATGTCCCGGCGGAAATCGGAGGGGGAATAGAGAATCAGATTGTTTTCGTTCAGCTCCACCACCTCGGCGTCGTCGAACCAGGCGGACACGGTAACGGCACCCAGCCGTTCCTCCATGTGGCTTAAAACCTTGGCCCATACATAGGCAGATGAATACATATTGCGGCTCCTTTCTTTGTTTGCAGAAAGCCCGGAAAAGGGTAAAATGCACAGTCTGTGCACAGATTCTTTCACTCTAAATTTTATCACATTTTACTATAAAACACAAGGATTTTTTGGTTAAAGTAATAAAAAGAAGTGCCAAAAATCCGGAGATTCATAGAAGAAAAATTGTAGAAAAATCTGTGGAAAGGAAGTGCCTCTTTCATGGGAATCCGCCATTGTGCGGACAGGCTTTCATGGGCTGCGGACACTTTTCCTATCTGGTACAATCTGCATGGTAAAACCACTTTTTTTTCGTAAAAAAATCCGACTTGAAACAGTGCACATCCTATGCTAGAATGTGTGATTAAGAACCGGGCAATCCTTCAAATTACCGGCTTTTGGAGCGTAAACTATGCGGTCTGTGAAAATAATATGGACATATCTTGCCATTGCGTGTATTGCCCTGCTTGCAGCACTGAACTATGAGGTATTTGTATTCCCCAACCAGTTCGCACCTGCAGGCCTCAATGGTATCTGCACCATGGTGCAGTATATCACCGGCATCCGGGTAGGCTACCTGAGTCTTGTACTGAATGTGCCTCTGGCATTGATGTGCTATTATAAGGTGAGTAAGCCCATGGCGCTGCGAAGCATGGTATACGTGGTGGTGTTTTCTCTGGGTCTGCTGCTTCTGGATAAGCTGGATCTGTCCGCATTTGCCTATTCAACAGACTCCGGCACCAGCAAGATTCTGGGGCCGCTGGTTGCCGGCGTTATTCAGGGCTTTGTGTATGCCATCCTGGTGCGGGCCAGCGCATACACCGGAGGCACGGATTTTGTTTCCGCTATGCTCCATAAGTATCAGCCAAACAAATCCTTCTTCAGCATGAATTTTGCCATCAATTCCTTTATCGCAGTATCCAGCTATTTTGTCTATGGGTTTCAGATGGAGCCTGTGATATTGTGCATTCTCTACTGCTTTATGTCCAGCACCGTGGGGGAGCGTTTGATGAAATCCGGCCGGGAGGCCATCTGCTTTGAGATCGTCACCGACTATCCCAAGGAAATCTCCGACGAGATCATCTCCCGTCTGAACCATACCACCACCCTGATCCCTGCCAGGGGCATGTATTCCGGAAGAGAAACCAATCTTCTCATCTGTGTGGTAAACAAGTCTCAGGCAGCCATTGTGGCAGATATCGTCCGGGGCTTCCCGAAAACCTTTGCAGTGATGGACTCGGTAGGTCAGGTCATGGGCAATTTCAAGAATATGGCTACCAATGGCAAGGAAGTTGTGGAGATACTGGACGCAGGAGACGGAAAAACACTGTAAACCAAATATTGAATATATTACCATATAACTAGGAGGAAACACCAATGGCTTATTTTTACCCGGAACCCAGCCACACCTTCAGCGAGTACCTGCTTATCCCCGGCTATACGTCCGAAGAATGCGTTCCTGATAATGTCAGCCTGAAGACCCCTCTGGTGAAATATCGCAAGGGTCAGGAGGAGCCTGCCATTTCCCTGAATGTTCCGCTGACCTCCGCTGTCATGCAGTCCGTGTCCAACGACACCCTGGCCATCGCTCTGGCCAAGGAGGGCGGTATCAGCTTTATCTTCGGCTCCCAGTCTATTGAAAGTCAGGCAGCTATGGTGGCAAAGGTTAAGGGCTATAAGGCCGGTTTTGTGACCTCCGCCTCCAATCTGACACCGGAAAACACCCTGGCGGACGTACTGGCGCTGAAGCGAAAGAACGGCTTCTCCACCGTGGCCATTACCGAGGACGGCACCGCCAACGGCAAGCTCCTGGGTATCGTGTCCAGCCGTGACTACCGTGTTTCCCGGATGCAGGAGACAGATAAGGTCGCCACCTTCATGACCCCCCGGGAAAAGCTGGTCACCGCTCCTGCCAGCACCACGCTGAAGGAAGCCAACGACATCATCTGGGAAAACAAGCTCAACAGCCTGCCCATTGTGGATGAAAATGATCACCTCATGTACTTCGTCTTCCGGAAGGACTACGCCTCCCACAAGGAAAATCCCCTGGAACTGCTGGACAACAAGAAGCGCTATCTGGTGGGCGCTGGCATCAATACCCGGGACTACGCCCAGCGCATTCCCGCCCTGCTGGAGGCCGGCACCGATGTGCTGGTCATCGACTCCTCCGAGGGCTACACCTGCTGGCAGAAGAAGACCATTCAGTGGGTGCGGGAGAACTACGGCAATACCGTGAAGATCGGCGCAGGCAATGTTGTGGATAAGGACGGCTTCCGCTTCCTGGCCGAGGCAGGCGCGGACTTCGTCAAGGTGGGCATCGGCGGCGGTTCCATCTGTATTACCCGGGAGACCAAGGGTATCGGCCGGGGTCAGGCCACCGCTCTGATCGAGGTGGCAAGAGCCCGGGATGAGTATTTCCGGGAGACCGGTGTGTATATCCCTGTGTGCTCCGACGGCGGCATCGTCCATGACTACCACATGACTCTGGCTCTGGCCATGGGCGCGGACTTCCTGATGCTGGGCCGTTACTTCGCCCGGTTTGATGAGAGCCCCACCAACAAGGTCATGGTGAACGGTGCTTATATGAAGGAGTACTGGGGCGAGGGCTCCAACCGGGCCAGGAACTGGCAGCGCTACGATCTGGGCGGCGCAACCAAGCTGAGCTTTGAGGAGGGCGTTGACTCCTACGTCACCTACGCCGGCTCCCTTCACGACAATGTGGAGAGCTCTCTGTACAAGGTTCGCTCCACCATGTGCAATGTGGGTGTGACCAATATTCCTGACCTGCAGCGCGATGCCAAGCTGACTCTGGTGTCCTCCGTCTCCATTGTGGAAGGCGGCGCCCATGACGTCACCCTGCGCTCCACGTCCAATGTGAAGTAAGGAAATTCTTGGCAAAAAACAAATAAGGCCTTGTGCAACTCACGAAAGTGACGCCGCGCAAGGCCTTTTTTAACTTGGCAGAGAGGTAAATTGTTGTTTATCGCGGCGCTTTCGTAGGGGCGGTTAGAAACCGCCCGCGCGGCAGGGCGCTGCATTTCCGGCAAAGGTGCGGCGAATACGTACCGAAGACCAACGTTGCACCATTCAACGTACAGATCGGAGAACCAACATTTCGGCCGGTTATTAACCGCCCCTACGACTTTGCTTACAAACAACAATTTGTTTGGTTGCGGCGTACCATGGTGTGAAGTATAAGGTATTTTCTGTTGACATGTTTTCTCGTCCTGTGCTATCATTCGCATGAAAAGAGTATTGCCGATAGGCGGTCAGCTCATGCTTTGGTACATTCTAAACTGTCACTTGTCCGGGTGACGGTTTCTGTATTTACCGGAATTGGAATGCTTTTCCCTGAGAGGATATATGAATTATGGCGCATTTTGTGAAAGCAAAGGGAATATTGTCTTCAAAAAACGGGATGAACCTGTACCGGGGCTGTCAGCACGGCTGTATCTACTGCGATTCCAGAAGCCTGTGCTATCAGATGAACCACCCCTTTGAGGATATAGAGGTCAAGGAGAACGCCGTGGAGCTGCTGGAGGATGCGCTGCGCCGGAAGCGGAAAAAATGCATGATCGGCACCGGCTCCATGACCGACCCTTATATGCCTCTGGAACAGAAGCTGGGCAATATGCGAAGGGCGCTGGAGGTGATCCGGCGTTATGGCTTCGGTGTTACGGTGCTGACAAAATCAGATGGGATTCTCCGGGATCTGGATCTGCTGCAAAGCATCCATGAGCAGGCAAAGTGCGTGGTGCAGATGACGCTCACCACATACGATGAAGACCTGTGCAGAATGCTGGAGCCAAACGTCTGTACCACTGCCCGGCGCTTTGAAGTGCTGAAGATTCTTCGGGATGCGGGAATTCCCACGGTGGTGTGGATGAGCCCCATTCTCCCATTTCTCAATGACACCCCGGAGAATATTCGGGGGTTGCTTCACATGTGCACCGAAGCCGGGGTATACGGTGTGGTATGCTTCGGAATGGGTCTGACCCTCCGGGAGGGAAACCGGGAGTATTTCTACAGCCGACTGGACAGGCTGTTTCCCGGACTGAAGGAGCGGTATGTAAGAACCTATGCAAATCAATATGAGGTTTCAAGCCCCAGAAGCGCTGAGCTGATGGAGCTGTTCCATAAAACCTGTGAAGAAAGGAAAATTGTCCACAGCAATGACCGAATTTTTGCATACTTGTCAGAGTTTGAAGAAAAAAATCCGCAGCTTAGTCTGTTTGATACATGAAAAGCCAGTCGGTTGTTAAAGAATATTTTATGATTTGAGTGGTTGCGAAAGAAAATACCCTATGCTATAATTCAAACTGAGCACAGAAAATGTAACAGCTGGGGGGATAAAGAAGATGAGCAGACATATACCAACATGGATTCTGACAGGTGTGATGACTGCGCTGTTCCTCAGCGCCTGTGCAGCGGACGCGGATCCGATTCCGATGACCCGTGTTCCACATGTGACGCTGGTTCCCACCGAGACGACGGTGCCTCCCACCACGGAAGCAACACAGCCGCCCACAGAGTCTGAAACCCAACCGACGGAGGAACCCTTTGATCAGCTGGAGCTGTTTGAAAATGTGTTTCTGCCTATCGTCGACGGACGGCTGGAAAACAACGGCAGGGCAATTAAGGCCCACTTGGAGGAAAATGGGTATCTGTTCAGTGACCAGGTTACAGGCTTTATCATTTCCGTGCCGTCTGAGCTGAGCTGCTTTGTTTCCGGAGAGCCCAGACTGTGGGACGATGAGGACTGCGTAGAGGTTCTGCGGTTTGTTATGGTAGAAGGAAAGCGTCAGGCCGAGGTGAAGCTGGATGCGGAGCCCCAGTATTTTATTCGCGATGAAAACGGAAACAATCAGAATGTGTCTCTGGAAGATATGATCGCCTACATCAAAAACGGGTAAAATCCAAAAAAAGACTCCCCGCCGAATTTTTTTCGGCGGGGAGCATTTTATAGACGCTTAGCCGTTTGGCTGGGTGGGAGTGGGGATGGTGGAAGCGTCAGGCAGATTTTCCACATTGGAGTCCTTGATCAGCTTCTTGGGGCACACGGTGGCGCACAGGCCGCAGTTATCGCACTTGGTATAGTCGATGCGGGCCAGGTTCTTCTCCACGGTGATGGCGCCCTTGGGGCAGATCTTCTTGCACAGGCCGCAGCCGATGCAGCCGACGGTGCAGCTGCGGGTGGTGACAGCGCCCTTGGCCATGGAGTTGCAGGCGATGACCACATTCCGGTCAGGCTCCACAGGGATGATCAGATGGCGGGGGCAAACTGCGGCGCAGGCCATACAGCCGACACACAGATCCTCGTCCACCCGGGCCACACCGTTGACGACCTTAATGGCGCCGTATTTGCAGGCGGTGGTGCAGGTGCCGTAGCCCAGACAGCCGAATTTGCAGGACAGAGGGCCGCTGCCGCCCACCTTGGAGGCAGCCAGGCAGTCGTGGAAGCCCTCGTAATTGGCCTTGATCTTGGCACCCTTGGTCAGGTTGCCTTCCTCATCGTAGGCCTTCTCACCGGAGCAGCAAACCATAGCCACACGGCGGGCGACAGCTTCCGCCTTCACGCCCATGACAGCAGCCATGGCCTGGGCACACTCGTTGCCGCCGGAGGCGCACTTGCCGATTTCGGCTTCGCCCTTAAGGACGGCCTCGGCGTAGGCACCGCAGCCGGCATAGCCGCAGCCGCCGCAGTTTGCGCCTGGCAGGGCTTCGTTCAGCTGATCCAGACGGGGGTCAGTCTCCACATAGAAGACCTTAGACGCGGCGGAGAGAACCAGACCGAAGACCAGACCCAGACCGCCCAGAATTGCAATGGCAATGATGATTTCCATTCTTCACCCTCCTTAGAAAATGCTCAGGCCGGAGAAGCCCATGAAAGCAAGCGCCAGCAGACCCGCAGAGATCAGGGCAATGGGGAAGCCCTTGAAGCACTCGGGGCACTGCGCCTTGTTCACGCGCTCCCGGATGGAGGCGAACAGGACGATGGCCACGGTAAAGCCCAGGCCGCCGGCAGCGCCGTTGACCACGCTGAGCAGGAAGTTGTAGCTCTTCTGCACGTTCACCAGAACCACACCGAGAACGGCGCAGTTGGTGGTGATCAGGGGCAGGAACACACCCAGGGCCTTATACAGGGCGGGGACAGACTTCTTCAGGAACATTTCCACCACCTGAACGATGGAGGCAATGACCAGGATGAACGCCACGGTCTGCATATACTCCAGATTCAGAGCAATGAGGATCAGGTTGATCAGGTAGCAGGCAGCGGAGGCCAGGGCCATAACAAAGGTAACGGCCATGCCCATGCCCAGGGCAGTGTCGATCTTCTTGGAGACGCCCATAAAGGGGCAGATACCGTAGAACTTCACCAGAATGAAGTTCTCACTGAGGATGGCGCTGAGAATAATACCGAAAATTGCTTCCATTATTTCGCAGCCTCCTTCTTCTTATTCTTCATTTCCAGGACCTTCATCAGCTTCTGGGAACCGGCGATGACAAAGCCCAGAACCAGGAAGCCGCCCACAGGCATGACCATCTGCATGGCAGGGAAGGGAGAAGGGATGATGGTAATGCCGTTGCCGCCGTTCAGCAGGCCGCCGCCGAAGGTGCCGGAGCCCAGCAGCTCCCGGACGACACAGGTGATGATCAGGGCCACAGTGTAGCCGATGCCCTGGCAGATGCCATCTACGGCAGAGGCCAGAACGCCGTTCTTGGAGGCAAAGGACTCCGCCCGGCCCAGAACGATGCAGTTGACCACGATCAGGGGGATGAACACGCCCAGAGAGGTGGACAGTGCGGGAATGAAGGCCTGCAGGGCCAGGTCCACAACGGTGACGAAGCCGGCGATGATGGTGATGTAAGCGGCGATACGGATCTGATTGGGAATGACCTTCCGCAGAGCGGAGATCAGAACGTTGGAGCAGATCAGAATGATGGTAACGGCCAGGCCCATGCCGATGCCGTTAAACAGGCTGGTGGTGATGGCCAGAGTGGAGCACATACCCAGAAGCTGAACGGTGACCGGGTTCTTGGTCAGCAGGCCTTCCGAAAACTGTTTCTTAAAATCCATTGAAAGTACCTCCTATCAGCCCATGGATTCCGCGCACTGCAGAGCGGCGTTGATGCCGGCACATACAGCCCGGGAGGTGATGGTAGCACCGGTGATGGCCTCTACCTGACCGCCGTCCTTGGTGACGGAGACGCTGCCGCTCATACCCACGAACTGGGAGCGGAAGGCGTTGCCTGCGTCGGTGGTATCCGCCGCCACAGCGCCCAGACCGGCGGTCTCACTGTGGGAGACAACCTGAACACCCAGAAGCTTTCCTTCGGTGTCCACACCCACCATCATGGTGACGGTGCCGCCGAAGCCGGAGGGAGCCACCTGAATGGCGTAACCGGCGTCGCCCTTGTAGACCTTGGTGACCATGCCGGTCTCGTCGGTGAAGGAAACCTCCTGACCGCCGCCGGGAAGAACAGCCTCGATGGCGTTCTGGAGCTTCTGCTCCTTCAGGGACGCGATCCGGGGAGCGGTAACGGAGTTGACACCGGCCAGAATCGCAGCCACCACGGAGGTGATGGCAAGCAGGGTCAGGGCCAGCCGGGCAACATAATGGAACAGAGATTCATTGGTCTTCATTTCTTCTCCGCCTCCTTTTTGGGAGCGCCGAACTTCACAGGACGGCCAATCCGGTCCAGCAGCACGACGCAGCAGTTCATAATCAGGATGGCGTAGGAAACGCCCTCGTTATAGCCGCCGAAGTAGCGGATCAGAATGGTGATGACACCGCAGCCCACGCCATAGATGATCTGGCCCAGCTTGGTCACGGGAGAGGTGACATAGTCCGTAGCCATGAACAGGGCGCCCAGCATCAGGCCGCCGCCGAACAGCTGTGCAGCCATCCAGGCGATCCGGTCATTGCCCAGGGGGAACAGGAAAGCGAGAACGGCCACCGTGCCGATGTAGGCCACAGGAATCCGGGCGGTGAGAACCTTGCGGTACAGAAGGTAGGCAAAGCCCACAAGCAGCAGCAGAGCAGAGGTCTCACCCAGGCAGCCGCCCACATTGCCCAGGAACATCTGACCGATGGAGACATCGGGCATAGCACCCTGGTGCATGTTGGCCAGAGGGGTGGCAGAGGTGACAATGTCAGCGGTGGACAGAACACCGGCGGCATTCTGGAAGCCCACCTTAACCCAGGTGCTCATGAGCACGGGCCAGCTGAACATGAAGGCACGTCCGGCCAGAGCGGGGTTGACGATGTTGCAGCCCAGGCCGCCGAAGAGCATCTTCACCAGGATGATGGCGAACAGGTCGCCCAGGATGATGGTCCAGTAGGGAATGGTCACCGGGCAGACAAAGGCCAGCAGCAGGCCGGTGACGCAGGCGGACAGGTCATAGACCTTGCAGTGCTGCTTCATCAGGCGGCACCACAGCCACTCGAAGAACACGCAGGCGGCCATGCTCACCACAGCCACGGTGAAGGCCCGGGGGCCAAAGAAGTAAATGCTGGCAATCCAGGCCGGGAGCAGCGCAATCAGCACGTCCCGCATGATGGTCTGGGTGGTGACGGGGGAATGCATGTGAGGAGAGCTGGAAATCGTCAGCTCGTAGAAGTATTTCATCTTTGCCATTGTATTTCCGCCTCCTTATTTCTTCGCCGGCTGGGCGGCACTGCGGATGAGCTGCTTGCCGACCCGGAAACCGTGTACCAGAGGCACGCTGGCGGGGCAGGTGTATGCGCAGCAGCCGCACTCAATGCAGTCCATCATGTTGCTGGCCTTCAGGCCGTCCACATCGCCGTCCTGCAGAGCCTTGTACATGAGCACAGGCATCAGGTGCATGGGACAGGCATCGATGCACTTGCCGCAGCGCAGGCAGCGGACATCTTCCACGGCATAGCGATTCTTGTGGCCCAGAATGGTAACGGCGTTGACACCCTTGGTGGTGGTGACGCTCAGGTCGTACTGGGCAACGCCCATCATGGGGCCGCCGGAGAGAACTTTATAGGGGTTCTCGGAGTGACCCACAGCGCCCAGCAGATCGTCAAAGGAGGTGCCGATGGGAACCAGCAGGTTCTTGGGCTCCATGACGATGTCGCCGGATACGGTGACAATCCGGCTGATCAGGGGCATGCCCTTGTATACCACGTCGTGAATGGCCTTGGCGGTGGCGGCGTTGAACACGGCGCAGCCCACAGCGGCGGGAAGACCGCCGGAGGGAACCTCCCTGCCGGTGATGGCGTAAATCAGCTGCTTTTCAGCGCCCTGGGGGTATTTGGCGGGCAGAGCATCCACGCTGATACCATCCCCGTTGATGAGGTTGGACTTGAGGATTTTGATAGCCTCGGGCTTGTTGTCCTCAATGCCGATGTGGCCTTCCTTCAGACCGAAGATCTTCATAATAACCTTCAGACCGGAAATGACCTCGTCCGGATGCTCCCGGCACAGCCGGTCGTCGGCGGTGATGTAGGGCTCGCACTCACCGGCATTGATAATGACGGTATCTACCTTGCCGATACCGCCGGAGAGCTTGACGTGGGTGGGGAAGGTTGCGCCGCCCATGCCAACCAGACCGCCTTCGTGGATGATGTCCACCAGCTCCATGGGAGACAGTGCATCCACTTCCTCCTGGGTGCGGGGCTTCACAGTCTCACACAGAGTATCCAGGTGGTCGTTCTGAATCACCACGCTCATCACGTTGGTGCCAGTGTTGTGGGGACGCATCTCCACTGCCTTTACCGTGCCTGACACGGAGGAGTGAATGGGTGCGCACAGACCCTGGTTATCGCCGATTTTCTGACCGACGGTGACAGGGTCGCCTTTCTTCACCAGAGGCATGCAGGGGGCGCCGATATTCTGGGACATGGGGATGACGATCACATCCGGTTCCGGGAATACCTCGGTCTGCTTGTCACAGGTGTAGAATTTGTTTTCTTTGGGGTGAACCCCGCCGAAAAAGGAAAACGCCATTTCTCTTCACCTCTTTTAAAATTACGTGGAACAAGCCACACGATTACTCACATATCATAACGCATCGGGGCCGGTTTGTCTACCCAAAATTATTCATTTTATGCAGAAAAAATGAATCAAAACATTTGAATCGATACAAATATATGGAATAATCGAAACAAATATCTATATTTTCATTTAGAGGTAGAAATCAGGCTTGTCTTTTGGAATACCCAGGGATATAATGAAAGAAAATGGAAAGGAATGGACGATATGCTAACAAACATCTTTCAGGAGCTGACACTTTCCCGCCTGGGCTTCGGTGCCATGCGTCTGCCGGTGGGGACGGATGGCACAATTGACGAAAAAGCTGTGGATGAAATGGTGGACATGGCCATGGAAAACGGCGTCAATTATTTCGACACGGCCTGGCCCTACCACGGAGGTATGTCCGAAATCGTGATCGGCAGGTCTCTGGGGCGCTACAGCCGGGAGCGCTGGTATCTTGCCAACAAATACCCCGGTCACCAGATTATGAAAGAATATGATCCGGCGGTCATTTTTGAAAAGCAGCTGAAAAAATGCGGTGTGGAATACTTTGACTTCTATCTGCTGCACAACCTGAACGAAAGATCCATCGATACGTACATGGATCCCAAATGGAATATTCTCCCCTACTTCCTGGAGCAGAAACGGCTGGGCCGTATCCGTCATCTGGGCTTTTCCACCCACGGCAGTGCGGAAAACATAGAGAAATTTCTTGACTTTGCGGGAGATACCATGGAGTTCTGCCAGATTCAGTTGAACTTCATGGACTGGACCTTGCAGGACGCCAAAGCGAAGTACGAGCTGCTGACCCGGCGGGGAATTCCGGTATGGGTCATGGAGCCGGTGCGGGGCGGACGCCTGGCAAGCCTGGCTGCTGAGGACGAGGCAAAGCTGCAGGCACTGCGGCCGGAGGAAAAGATCCCTGCCTGGGCTTTCCGGTTCCTGCAGGACCTGCCCAATGTGAAAATGATCCTCAGCGGAATGAGCAATCTCACCCAGATGCGGGAGAACATTGAGACCTTTGAAACGGAAAAACCGCTGAGCCCAGTGGAAAGACAGACACTTCTGGAGATTGCCGAGGGAATGAAGAACTCCATCCCCTGCACGGCCTGCCGTTACTGCACTGCCGGATGCCCCATGCAGCTGGACATTCCCAACCTGATCTCGATGCTGAACGATCTGCGCTTCTCCCCTGCCGGTGCCATGAATGTGGGCATTCGCATGGATGCCGTGCCGGAAAATAAGCAGCCCAAAAGCTGCATTGCCTGCGGAAAATGCACCCGGATATGCCCTCAGAACATTGATATCCCCGGGGCTATGCGAGACTTTGCGGCACGACTGGCCGAAGCCCCCAGCTGGGCGGAGCTCTGCCGAAAGCGGGACGAAGCCGCCGCTGCCGCCGCCCGGGCCAACAAATGAAAACAGAAAAATATTCTGAAATGGGCATCCGGCGAAAAACCGGATGCCCATTTCAGACCGTCGAGGCGTGTTTTTTCTGGTGCGAGTGTGCTTAAAGGACTTTACAAGAAACGCTGTCATACCAATGGTTTTTCGGTTTTACCCAGCTTAAGCAGTATTGTGTCCATATAACCGAAACGCCCACCGCCTCTTGTAGGGAATGCATTCATGCATTCCGATGACGCTCCCGGTTCGCGGAACGGATAAATCCGTTCCCTATGGCCCCTACGCACTGCATGCCTCTCACAAGGGCCTTGTCCGTTCATTGGCGAAAGCGCCATTTCCTCACATTACAGGTTGATATAATCTTCATCATTCACCGGCTCCAGCCATTCATTAAAGGCTTCTTTTCCGGGAACTTCTATAGCGACATGGACGAACCAGCTGTCTTTTGAAGCGCCGTGCCAGTGCTTTACACCCGTCGGAATGTAGACCACATCGCCGGGGGCTAAGGCTCTGGCATCTTTCCCCCATTCCTGGTACCATCCTCTACCGGCGGTGCAGAGTAAGATCTGACCGCCGCCTTCTTTTGCGTGATGAATGTGCCAGTTATTGCGGCAGCCGGGCTCGAAGGTCACATTATACACGTCTACACCCCGGTCATTCAGTACAGAAAAATAGGAAGTACCTGAGAAGTACTGTATGACCGGATTTAATCCGCCTTTTTCAAATATGCCACCGTTTTCGGGGAGAAAATTCGTATTATTCATGATGCTGATCCTTTCTGGTCTGTTTACCCATCCACCGCCACAAGGTTACCGGCCGGCCGTCTGATACGATTATCAACTCAAACTTTGCACCTTGCTGAATCGGACATTATCAGTTTACGAAATGACTTGCTTCTTCGATTTAGCTGTAGATACTGCATCTTTTTTGCCCGGTTTTTAGAAAACATTTCTTGTTGGGAAGGTAGTTGAAACCGACTTTTGTTGAGTTAATGGCTTGACAAGCTGTCATTGGGAATAACATGTATCTCCGTGAACCCAAATTACCGGTGGAATTCCAAACTTTTTCGAGAAATCAGGGGTGCGAAGTTTGCGTGATTTATGAATCATACCTGGCAGTTGGACAGGATGATATCCTTTAAGCTTACATGGGGATTTCTGTAGCGGGCTTCGGGGTTCGGCTCCTTTGCGGAAGCAAACTGGATAGCCCGGGTGGGGCAGGCCTGAATACAGGCCATGCAGTTAATGCATTTGGAATCATCGAAGACAGGCTTGCCTTCCTTCAGGGATACACAGCCCCGGGGACATACCCGGGTGCAGGTACCGCAGGATACACAGGCATCCGTTACCCGGTACAGCGGGAAGGTATACATGGGGCCGGTCTTTTTCTTCCAGTCCATGAAGTTATTATAAAAATCGATCTCACCCCGGTCAGGTTCCTGAACCCAATGCTTTTTGGCCTCAATATCCGCTTTCAGTTCTTCAAGGTGCTTATCGACCTGCTTTTCGGCTTCTATACTGCGCTGTTCATCCATATCAAACACGATCAGAGCATTGTCATGCATAATAATTGTATTGATATAATCCGCAGATTTTCCGATAGAATTCAGAAACGCCTGAGTGCGAGGAGCGACACCGCCGTGATGACATCCGAACGTGACGATGATATAAAAATAATCTGTTTCGAACTCTGAGGTTCTGATAAAGTCCTTTACCATGGGCGGAATCTCAAACTCAAACAGCGGACAGACGATGCCGATCTTATCATCTTTATAATGTCTGTCTGTTTTCTGCATTTCCTGGGGGATGCTGAAAATGACGTTATCCAGTTTCCTGGCGGCATAAAGGCTGTTTCCTGTAGCTGTAAAATACAATATCATTGGATTTTCTCCTGGTTTCCTTCGGTTCTGACTTTAGCATATCCCAAAGTATTTGTAATGTCAAATAATTATTTTGAATGACTTGACATGCATTTTTTGCATGGTAATATAAAGGAAAAAAGTGCTGAAAGCGTTATCGGTATAGGGATTTTCAGGAAAAAGAGCAGAAAAATGAGGATCGATTCTCGTGAGGCGTTTGCCTGTATGGCCAGTTCCGGGTGTAACACCCACATCCCATTTGATTTACACTGCCCCAAAAAACCTGGCCTGTTGCAAAATGAGAATTTTGCAACAGGCCAAATTACGTATTTCCGGGGCATAAGACAAATGGGCCAACCCACGGGAGAAGGCCAAATTTTACGCATTATGCAGTGCCGTCCTTTTGCGAATCACGATTCGGAATGCGGCTCAGCAGGGAAATTGCGGCAATGAGCACACCGGTTACCAGGAATGTTCCCAGCCAGCCATAGACCACGATGGACACTACCTCCTTCAGAACCTCCGTTTGCATGGCTTACCCTCCTGCCAATGATAGAATCAGCCCCCCGGCGATTACCGAGGCGATCTGTCCGGAAACATTCACTGCTGCCGCCTGCATGAGCAGATAGTTCTGCCTGTCTTCAGCGAAGCCCATTTGTGCTACCACCCGGGCAGACATGGGGAAGGCGGAGATCCCTGCCGCGCCGATCATTGGGTTGAGCTTCTCCTTCAGGAAGCAGTTCATTCCCCGGGCAAGCATGACGCCGCCTACGGTGTCCATCACGAAAGCCACCAGCCCCAGCCCCAGGATCAGCAGGGTCTCCTTCCGCAGAAACTCCGCCGCATCCATCCGGGAGGCGATGGTGAGGCCCAGCACAATGGTGATAAGGTTGCTCAGCACATTCCGGGCGGTTTCGGACAGGGAGTCCAGCACACCACATTCCCGGAGGAGATTGCCAAACATGAGAAAGCCAATGAGCGCCGCCGCGTCCGGGGCGGCCAGCCCCACCACCACTGTCACAACAATCGGAAACAGAATCCGTGTCCAGCGGGAAACGTGGCCGCCCCGATAGGTCATTTTGATTTTCCGCTCCTGCTGGGTGGTGCAAAGCCGGATAATGGGCGGCTGGACAATGGGAACCAGGGCCATATAGGAGTAGGCCGCTACCGCAATGGGGGCGGTATAATCGGAATGAAGGGATTGGGAGACGAAGATGGCGGTGGGTCCGTCGGCGGCGCCGATGACGGCGATGGAGGCGGCATCCTTCAAACCGAAGCCCAGCACAGACGCCAGGGCCAGCGTGAAAAAAATGCCGAACTGTGCTGCCGCGCCGAAAAACATCAGCCGGGGGCTGGTGAGCAGCGGCTGAAAGTCGATCATGGCGCCGATGCCGATAAACAGCAGCAGGGGAAACAGCTCATACTCTCCAAAGCCGATATCAAACAGGCGGCCAATCACCGCGGCAGCGCCGGAGTGGGGAAGGTTTACAAGAATGGCCCCGAAGCCTATGGGAAGCAGCAGGGCAGGCTCCATTTTTTTGGCGATGGCGAGATACATGAGTATGCACCCCACAGCCCACATCACTGCCTGCCCGGCGGTGACGGATGTCAAAGGTTCCAATAATGCGTTCATAGCTCCTCCTTTGAAAGGGACTTTCTTCCGGCCCGAATGCAGCTGCTCTGTGTATGCTATGCGCACCGGGGAAAAAAGATAAAAGAATATATTAATATCGATAAATTAATATCAAAACGAGATAGGATTTCTTCGGAGTTTCAGGAAAATAGTGCACAATTCCCGGATGGAATACAGAAGAATTGTTTTAATAATTCCTAAAAACAAAGGAAAATATGAAAAAGTGACGATCAAAAGTAAATGGTTAAATAACCATGAAATATGATTTTATAGCCACAAAATTGCCGTTTGTTCCACGGAAATGCACTTTCCCGGGAACAATGGAAATGCAAAGCCGTTCTATGGCTGTTTTTCCAGTAAAAAACCCGAAAGGATCTACAAAAGCGGCTGGATTTGATGGTTTCGCCGATTGACCCCGGATGCTGGGTCTGGTATAATAAGAGCATCTCAAAGGAGAGGAGGTTCTGACAGTGAATACAAGTGTGATCGTATGGCTGCTGCTCATGATCCTGTTTCTGGTGGTGGAAGGCGTGACGGTGGGGCTGTTCTCCCTGTGGTTTGCCGGCGGCGCTCTGGCTGCCCTGCTGGCGGCATTGATGGGCGGCCCGGGCTGGCTGCAGTGTACATTATTTGTCCTGGTATCTGCCGCGCTGCTGCTGGGACTGCGGCCCTGGATTCGCAAATACATGAATCCGGGAAAGACCGCTACCAATGCCGATGCCATCATCGGAACACAGGGGTACGTCATCGCCGCCATTGATAATGTAGCCGCTTCCGGCCAGGTCAAGCTGGGTGGTATGGAGTGGACGGCCCGGAGCACCTCCGGCGCACCCATCCCGGCAGGCTCCCTGGTCAGAGTGGACCGGATCGAGGGTGTGAAGGTTTATGTCACCCCCGTGCCGGAACCCGCAAACGTCAGGTAATACAATCGAATTCAGGAGGTAATAACAATGTTCATTATTGCGCTCGTTCTCGTTGTCATTGCGTTTATCGTGATCGTCTCCAACATCGCCGTCGTCCAGCAGTCCCGGGCCTACGTCATTGAGCGGCTGGGCGCATTCCACAGTGTGTGGGGTGTGGGCCTGCACTTTAAGACTCCCTTTATCGACCGGATTGCCCGGAAGGTCAGCCTGAAGGAGCAGGTTCTGGACTACCCTCCCCAGCCGGTTATCACCAAGGATAACGTCACCATGCAGATCGACACCGTGGTCTACTTCCAGATTACCGACCCCAAGCTGTACGCCTACGGCGTAGAGCAGCCTATGGCCGCTATGGAGACCCTGACTGCCACTACCCTTCGTAACATCATCGGCGACCTGGAGCTGGATCAGACCCTGACCAGCCGTGACGTGGTCAACACCAAGATGCGTGCCATCCTGGACGAGGCCACCGATCCCTGGGGCATCAAGGTCAACCGTGTGGAGCTGAAGAATATTCTGCCGCCCCAGGATATCCAGAACTCTATGGAAAAGCAGATGAAGGCCGAGCGTGACCGCCGTCAGGCTATCCTGCAGGCCGAGGGACAGAAGAAATCCGCCATCCTCATTGCCGAGGGCGAGAAGGAATCCGCCATCCTCCGTGCCAGCGCCGAGAAGGAGGCCGCGATCCTGAAGGCCGAGGCCGAGAAGCAGGCAGCCATCCTCCGCGCCGACGGCGAAGCCCAGGCAATCCTGACCGTCCAGAAGGCTACCGCCGATGCTCTGGCACTGCTCAACGAGAAGGCACCCAACGACCAGGTGGTGAAGCTCAAGGCCATCGAGGCCATGCAAAAGGTCGCTGACGGCAAGGCTACCAAGATCATCATTCCCAGCGAAATGCAGGGTTTGGTGGGAATGGCCTCCGGCATTGTGGAGACGGTGAAGGAGAAGTAAGGTGACAAAGAGCGGCGACCGGTTTGAAAAGACCTACAGTCAGGGCTTTGCCAGCCTGACGGAGATCTGGGTGGATAAGAAAACCGGTGTCAACTATCTGTGCCATGCCACCGGCCACGCAGGCGGCATGACGCCCCTTCTGAACCGGGACGGAACCCCGGTGGTGACGCCGGTTTCCAGAGAAGAATAGCAATCGCACCGCAGGGTAGATGGTTTATCTGCCCTGCAGTTTTCTGTCCGCCCAGCGGTACATGGACGTCCCGGCAATGCCTACGGGAATCCAGATCAGGGAAAATACCGGGCAGATCTGGCCAAAAAGGTTCAGCGGCTGGCCCCGGTAGTCCCATACCTGGTAGTCCCGGTTAAACAGCAGCCCCACCGTCAGCTCCACCGCGGTGATAATGAGAGCGCCGCACCCGGCCCGGAGGACAGGAGAAAGTCTGGCCCGGGAGAGTCTTCCCAGGGCCAGGAAGCACAGCCCTCCGGCGGCAAACATGGTGATGTGGCTTCTGCCCCGATACAATAGCTCCAGCCCCACATAGGCTCCGCCGCCCAGGCAGAACAGGGCGGCTGTTTTCCGGAATCGCAAGAAAAATCACCTCCCGGAAAGTATTGCCAGAAATACGAGGAAAAAAACAGAAAATAATTCTTGACAAAATGCGCAGCCGCGGGTATAATTAGGAAGCTGGTTTCGGCGGTGCCGAAACAGTTTGACCACACATGGCGGCATAACTCAGTTGGTAGAGTAGCCGGTTCATACCCGGTATGTCATCTGTTCGAATCAGATTGCCGCTACCAGGCCCGTTGGTCAAGCGGTTAAGACACCGCCCTTTCACGGCGGTAACATGGGTTCGATTCCCGTACGGGTCACCATTGTTAATAAATCCGAACGTTTCCCTGATTGGGGAAGGGTTCGGATTTATTATTTCATGTCGACACACAAATAGTGCCGAAATTCTCCCAAAATTATCAAAAACTACTTAAAAAGTTCAAAAATCAAGCAGATTTTGCGCAAATTGGCAAAAACTGCTTGATTTTTTGTTGCGTGCGCGAGATAATTAGGCCATACATCATAAGGAAGAAAGCCTTGAGATGGCGCTGGATAGGAATGTACAGGTGGAGCTTCCCGAGCACGGAATAGCCTATAAGAAGATATCCGGAAAGACATATAGGTGCTTCAGCTTGGTTCTTGCATCATCGGTGGTGAAATGCCAGGCTACGCCTTTCTGGGCAAAGTTTCTTGCAACAGCCCACGGTTCGAGGAGACTCCGAAGCGAAGGAAGATCAGAAATTCTGTTGTTTGCAATGTACTGGTGGCCAAGAGCGGATAACGCAATCTCCGCAATATCAAAGTACACCGTGCCGTCCATGACTTTCCCCTGCAGGCGTACCAGCGCCTTGAGGTAACCAACCGTCTCCCGCAGCTCCGCATTCTGCTTCTGCAAAAGATGGTTCACCTTCACCGCATCCGGATCACGATCTGACAACTTCTGCTTGACTTTGTCTCCATCCTGTGATACCCTGTCACCAGAGGAATCCCTGTTTATATCGCCAATCGGTTTATCCGTAGTAGCGGTGGTATGGGATTCCTCCTTTAATTTGAAAGAATCCGGCGTGATATTCGTCACGTCATAGAACACATACTCTCCGATGTTTGTAATACCGACAACGATTTCAGCATTGTATTGATTCTCACCGGACATGATCAGTGAATAACCGTGATCGAAGTCAACGAAGTTATCCTTTCGTGGATGAACCAGCTTTCCGTCTTTCCTCCAACCGGTTGCGACGGTTACGATATCATCAGCAACATCTGCCATCCTCATTTTGTCAGCAAACGTATCAGTATCGTGATTTGCAAGTTTTTCCGTGTAGTTAGACCTTGTGAACTCTTTTTTGCTCACACGGTTTACCTTCCTTGTTATTCCGTTTACAGTAATGCCATCAGAGAACTGTTCCAACGCATTTATTGCCGCAGCCTTTGCCGTTTTGATCTTATCAGCGTCCCATGAGGTCGTGTCGATATGTGAAAGGATATCATCATCCACTACGGCAACAGACCTTCCATCATCTGTTTCCAGAATAGAGTACTTCACGTCGCCATCCTGGGCGGCTTTTTTTGTGCCCGCGTCAGAATCCGTCACCGAAGCATCCCGGGTGTCTGCCAGCCCTTGGGCGTACAGCTCCTCCAGCTGGGGAAGAATCTCCTTCATGTTGGCAACAACCTTGCCCTCCCGGGAATCCATCTGCTCATCCTTGTAGGCATCCACAATGGCCCGGATCTTCCCGGCAACCTCCTTTGCCCGGTTCTTCACCGCCTCCCACAGGCTGGTGTCTCTTTCCTGGAGCATCTTCTGTTACGCTTGCGCAAATACCAGAAGCAAATCGCAAACACACCGCCTGCCGCCAGCAGAGAAAGCAGAAACAGTGGAAGGGAAAAGCGCTAAATTGCATCCAAACAGCCATCCGGGACAGCAAGAGGAAAACAGCCATCACGCAGATAACCCCGGGAAAAACCACATCATATCCTTGTCAGCCAATATCCTCATAGCCCACCTCAGCAAATCACATTTCACTTGCAGCCCATGCCCCGGACGGTCAGGAGCATTTGGGGTTGGCTGGGAAAGCGGGCGGCTGTCAAGTATCATCATGCCACCAATCTGGAATCCTTTTTGCTAGGTCTCACGCGCTGAGGGAAATGAGCCGGAAATCAGATCAGCTTCTTCCAACGGGCGTAGAGAAGGCCCGGGGCGGAAGAGAGAATTACGAACAGGATCCCGGTTTTAAGCTGGGATTTGAAAATAATGTCCAGCAGAGCACCGGCGTTGCGGATCAAAACCGGAAGATTGGGCAGAATCAGCGCAGCGGTGATTCCCCAGATAAGAATGCGCCCGATCCAAAGCTTATTCATGCAATCAACCCTTTCTGGTTTTCTTTGACATAATTGTAACATGGGCTGATTTCTGCGTCAATAGCAGGGAAAAAACAGGTCAGAAAAGTAAGAAAACAGACATTCTTCGACAGCATCGAAGCCTCGGAAACAATGAAAACGCCAGGAAAGGCAGCTTGCCCTTCCTGGCGAAAGTGTTTACTTTGCGTACTCGATGGCCTTGGTTTCCCGCATGACGTTGACCTTGATCTGGCCGGGGTATTCCAGCTCGGCTTCGATCTTCTTGGCAATGTCCCGGGCCAGCAGGATCATGTTGTCCTCGGAGACGACCTCGGGCTTGACCATGATCCGAACTTCCCGTCCGGCCTGGATGGCGAAAGCCTTGTCCACGCCGGGGTAGGAACCGGTGAGCTCCTCCAGCTTCTGAAGCCGGCGGATATAGTTTTCCACATTTTCACGACGGGCGCCGGGCCGCGCGGCGGAGACGGCATCGGCAGCCTGCACCAGCACGGCAATGACGGTCTTGGGCTCCACGTCGCCGTGGTGGGCCT
>CALYRG010000026.1 GCA_945482615.1 uncultured Clostridia bacterium
TTTCTGATACGATTATCAAATAAAACCATTTGGTTTTATTTGATAGACACCGCCTAACGGCGTTGTCGTTTCCGCGATTTTCGGGAAAGAAAATCGCGGAAACCCGTCTCATTGTGATCTTCATATAGAAAACTTCAATTTGTACCAAATGAAAGTTTTCCATTGAATATCAGTATGATTCGTTTTCCATACTCAGAAGGATCCGGTCGTTGTCCACGCCGTGACTCTGGAAAGCCTTCAGGAGCTTTTCCTGGGTCATGCTGGCCCGCTCCTCACCGCTCAGCTCCAGGACAATTCTGCCGTCCTTCATCATGATGGTGCGGTTGCCCAGCTCCAGGGCAGAGGAGACGTTGTGGGTGATCATCAGGCAGGTGATCCGGTTTTCCTCCACGATCTGCCGGGTGAGGGAGAGCACCTTCCCGGCGGTACCGGGGTCCAGGGCGGCGGTGTGTTCGTCCAGCAGGAGCAGCTTGGGGGTCACCAGGGTCGCCATCAGCAGGGTCAGGGCCTGCCGCTGGCCGCCGGAGAGCAGTCCCACATTCTGATGCATCCGATCTTCCAGCCCAAGCCCCAGCATACTGAGCTTCTCCCGAAACCCCTTGCGCTCCCGGGCGGAGATCATGGAAAAGGGATTGGTGGCGGTGGAGGCCCGCATATAGGCCAGGGCCAGGTTCTCCTCGATGGTCATGTTGGGGGCGGTGCCCCGCAGGGGGTCCTGGAACAGCCGCCCAATGAACTTGCTGCGCTTATAGTCCGGAAGGTTGGTGATATCCGTGCCGTCCAGGATGACCTGCCCATCGTCCAGGGGAAAGGAACCGGCGATGGCATTGAACATAGTGGACTTGCCTGCGCCGTTGGAGCCCAGGACGGTGACAAAATCCCCCTTTTGCAGCTCCAGGTTCAGGCCGCTCAGGGCGGTTTTTTCGTTGACCGTGCCGGGGTTGAAGGTCTTGTGGATGTTATGCAGCTTGAGCATCGGTCTTTCCTCCCTTTTTGTTTGTCCTGCCGCTGCGCAGGGCAGGCAGGCCGATGGCCAGCGCCACGATGGTGGCGGAGATGAGCTTCAGGCATTCGCTGGGCAGATCCAGCCGCAGGGCGATGGCGATGATGCCCCGGTAGACGATGGAGCCAAGCACAGCGCCCGTTGCCTTCATCCAGGGTTTGCCCTTGGGCATAAGGGTCTCGCCGATAATCAGGGAGGCAAGGCCGATAATCACCATGCCGGTGCCCAGATTGATGTCGGCGGTCTTCTGGTACTGAGCCAGCACCGCGCCGGACAGGGCAGTGAGGGAATTGGACAGGCACAGACCTACGGTGATGGTAAAGGCGGTGTTGATGGAGGAGGCCCGAACCATGTCCGGGTTGTCGCCGGTGGCCCGGATGGAAAGGCCCAGCCGGGTTTTCAAAAAGAGCACAAGAACCGTCGCAACCAATGCGGAAAGGATCGCCACGGGAACGAGCTTATAGAACCTGCCCAGGAAGGGCTGAACCATGGCAAAGAAGGTTCTGGCCTTCATCATGTTGACGTTGGAGGAGAAGCCCATCACTGCCAGATTCACGGTGTACAGCCCGGTGTTGGTGATGATGCCGGCAAGGATGGACGGGATCCGAAACCGTGTTTGCAGCATGGCGGTGACGGAGCCTGCACAGGCACCGGCCAGCATGGCGGCTGGGAAGGCCAGCAGCGGATGACCGGCTACGGCCAGAGTCGCAGAAACGGCGCAGCCCAGGGTAAAGGCTCCGTCGGTGGTCATGTCGGCGATATTCAGAACCCGGTAGCTCAGAAACAGGGCCAGAGCCACCAGGGCGTAGATGCAGCCCAACTCCAGGGCGCTAAACAGGACGGTGGTGGAAAGCATGATGCAGACTCCTTTTTGTAGGCCCGCCGGGAGGCGGCAGCCCCCCGGCGGGAAACGGTATTTACTGGACTTCGATGACGGTGCCCGCCATGTCGGAGAACACGCTGTAGTCAATTCCGGCGGCCTTGGCAGCGGCAGGATTCACGGTGATGATGCCGCCCTCCATCACATGGAACGCAGGGGCGGGAGCACCCAGCAGAAGCTCCATGGCCATTTCTGCGGTTTTGTTGCCAAGCTCGGTGTAGTTGACACCGCAGGTAGCGAAAGCACCGGCCTGGACGAAGGAGTCAGCACCAGCGTAGTGGGGGATGCCCGCGCCATTGAGGATTTCCGCCACGGCGCTTTCCGCTGCCATGACCACGTTGTCAGTGGGGGTGAACACGGCGTCTACACGGCCCACCAGGGAGGACGCGGCACTGACGATCTCGTCGGTGGTGTTGCCGGTCTTTTCCACATAGGCAATGCCCTTGCTGTCGAGATACGCCTTGGCTTCGGCGATGGGGGTCTCAGAGTTGACTTCGGACAGGGAGTACAGAAGACCCACGGTCTTCACGTCGGGCTGAACGGCCAGCATCATGTCCAGCATATAGGCGGTGTTCAGGGCGTCGGAGGTGCCGGTGACGTTGGGAATATCGGTCAGGCCCGCGGCCACGGGGTCGGAGATGGCGGCGTAGACAATGGGGGTGTTGGTGCCGTCGGCGGCGGTGACCATGCACTGGGCAGCCAGGGTGGCAATGGGAATGATGAGATCAACCTTGTCGCCCACGATGTCGGCGCCGATCTGATTCAGGGTGGACGCATCGTTCTGACCGTTGTATTCGGAAATTTCCAGGGTGATGCCCTGCTCGCCTGCCAGAGCGGTAAGCTTATCCTTGACGGCGGTGCGGATTTCATCCAGAGAGGAATGATCCAGCTGCTGTACGATGGCGACTTTGACGGTTTTGGAATCCAGTGCCGGGGCAGTGGCAGCGCAGCCTGCGAACAGAGCAAGCATCATCATAATGGAAGTCAGGACACAAATAACCTTTTTCATATATATTCTCCTTTTATGTCAAATCAGCAGTGGAAAGAATGAAAGTGTACCATCGGAATGCGGGCCTCTCCCGCCCGTTCCATCGTCTGTCAAAAATGTACATTGTGCACTCCCCTTTCCTGAAATAGTATGGAATAAAAAAAGTCCTTGTTCCCCTGTGGGGAACAAGGACAGAAAGACAATTTCTGCGGTACCACCTTGCTTGCCGGATAATCCGACCACCTCAGTCCGGCGCCAACACGCCGTCTGCCCGATAACGCTGGCATTGCGTCGAAGGATACTGAGCTTGCGCCGTTCTCTTCGCCCTCCGCGGCCCATTTGCTGCCCCGCTTATCGCTCCGCTCTCAGCCATGCGGAACTCTCTGTGGATGCGCCCTGCAGCTTTACTCCCGCGTCAATGGTTTCTTGCTATGTTATGAATGTTATACACCAAGGGTGTCCATTTGTCAAGCACTTTTTTTCACAGGCTGCGGACAAACCGTTAAGGCAACACCGCATAATGGGGCAAGGAGATTCGGCGCGAGATTTTGGCACAAGCGAAAGTACGAAAAATGCGGGAATACTGGATGTATTTCCCATTTTTCGTACTGCACGATTGGGGCAAAAGATCCGCCGAAGCCCGCAGCTCCCACCTAAGCGGTGTTGCCTTAATACTCCCGGACGACGCCCCGGACGACACCGATGAGCTCGGCATTGGTGCCGTCGATGGGGGAATAGTTTTCGTTCTCCGGCAGAAGCCACACCTGGCCATCCCGGCGGGACAGACGCTTTACCGTTGCTTCGTCCTCCAGCCGGGCCACAACGATTTGGCCGTCGTCGGCGGTGGACTGGGGACGCACCACCACCAGATCCCCCGGAAGAATACCGGCATTGATCATGCTGTCGCCCCGGACCCGGAGGGCAAAGCAGCCGGGCTCATTCCAGGACAGGGTTCCCTCCTGATTCTCCACCGCCAGGATGGGAAGACCGGCGGTGACAACACCCACCACGGGAATCTGACCAAACCGGGCGCCGGTGACCAGAGCCCGCTTGCGTCCCTTGGCCCCTGGGGCCTGGAGCAGACCCTTCTCCTGCAGCGCCTGCAGATGATAGCTCACCGAAGCGGTGGAGCGCAGACCAACGGCCTCACCGATTTCCCGGACTGAGGGGGAATAGCCATTCTCCTGGACAAATTGGTTTACATAATCCATGATCATCTGAGCTTTGTTGCTGGTTCTGGGCATGTTCGGAACCTCCTGCAGAATTTCTGTATTGATTATAGCACATATGAACGAAAAAGAAAAGGATTTTTTTGTGCTGCGGGGCAGAAAAATACCCTTCCGCCGCATACAATGACATAGCGCTTGCGGAAAGGGTGATGGGAATGGATCACAGGAATCGGGAGCAGCAGGTGTGGCAGCGGGTGCTGGCAGGCCAGCAGGAGCAGCCGGATATGAAAACGCTGATCTTCTGGGCGGGGGAGGATGTTGCAGCCTGCCGGAGCCTGACCCGGCGGCTGAAGGGAAAGGCCGGGGAGCAGGCCCAGGAGCTGCTGGAGTCCGCGCTGAAAAAGCGGGACATTCTCAGCGGCGTGGCTGTGCTGATCGGGGAGCCGCTGGGAAAACCCATGATGCTTCCGGAGCCCAGAGAACCGGAGAAGCGCCTGGTGGACAGAAGCTACGGCCGGGCTGTCCGCAGTGCCCAGGCGTTCACCTCCCGGATGGCGGATCCCCGGTTTGGCAGCGTCTTTCGCCACCTGGCGCTTCAGGAGGAGGCCCGGTGCGCTGCACTGGCGGCTCTGGCGGGAGCGCTTCAGGAAGCCTTCCGGCGGTAGTAAAGCAGATAATAGCCGGTCTCCAGCAGACAGCAGGCGACCCAACCCACAGGGAAGGCAAAGCAGACGATGTAGATGCTGTCTGTCAGGAGGCTGCCTACGTACAGGTACAGCTGCCGCAGCAGCACAAAGCTTACCAGCATGATGACCATAGGGCCCTTGGAGTCCCCCCGGCCCCGGAGCGAGCCTGCCAGCACATGGTTGACGCTGTTGAACACCATAAAGAGGATGTTCGTCCGCATAAACAGGGCACCGTAGGAGACGACCTCCTGATCCGGGGTGAACAGGAAGGTGGCAGGGGCGGCAAAAATGAACAGGAGCAGAGCGGTTATGGCTGTGATCACGCCGGAGATCCAAAGAGCGATCCCCGTGCCGCTGTCAGCCCGGTCCTCCTGCTCAGCGCCGATGTTCTGGCTGACAAAGGTGGTGGCGGCATTGGCTACGCTGTGAACCGACAGGAAGACAAACTGCTGCAGCTTGCCGTAGCAGCTCCATCCGGCCATAGAGCTGGAGCCGAAGCTGTTGATGTAGCCCTGGACAAAGACGTTGGAGAAGGCCGTGAACATGGACTGCACCGCTGCGGGCAGACCGATGGCGAAGATCTGCCCGAGGATCGTCAGGTCAAGGGTCATATCCCGGAAGGAGAATTGGTACACATCCTTTGTGGTGAGGAGCAGGTAGAAGATGAGCGCCGCGGAAATGAACTGAGACAGCACCGTCGCGTAGCCTACACCGGCAATGCCCAGATGCAGCACGATGACGAAGAACAGATCCAGCACAATGTTGAGAATGCTGGAAAAGATCAGAAAGTACAGAGGCCGCCTGGAATCGCCCACAGCCCGGAGAATACCGCTGCCCATGTTGTAGAGCATCAGGCCGCTGATGCCGCCGAAGTAAATGCGCAGATACTGGGTGGCGGCGGCCATCACATCATCGGGGGTGGACATCAGCCGGAGCATCTGGGGCACCAGGGGAACTCCTGCCACGGTAAAGAAGATGCAGCAGGCCAGGGTCATGGCGATGGTGGTCTCAATGGAGGTGTGCAGCATCTTCTGATCGTGGGCACCGTAGAAGCGGCTGATCACCACTCCTGCACCGACGGACAGACCGTTGAAGAAGAAAACCGCCACATTGATGATGCTGCTGGTGGAGCCCACAGCTGCCAATGCTTCCTTTCCTACGAAGTTGCCCACCACCAGTACATCCACGGTGTTGTAGAGCATCTGGAAGATATTGCCCAGCAGCAGCGGGACGGCGAAGGTGAGGAGCAGCTTCGGTATGGAGCCGTAGGTCATATCCATTGCGGTGGAGGGATTCTTCGTTGTTGTCATTTTTCTGGCCTCTCTATATTGTTTGGAATCATTCCGGTATGCGCTTTCCACGGCAGTCCGCCGCGGACGAAGGATTATACAAAGGGATTGTAGAACCTGCCGCCGTTGAGGGCGGTGAGGGTCAGGGACAGGAGCACAAGCAAAGCACAGGCTGCCATGGACAGCCAGTCCGCGGCAGAAAAGTCCCGGCCCGCGTACCAGGTGCGCTTTTTGCCCTTGCCGAAGCCCCGCAGCTCCATGGCATTGGAGATGACCTCGATGCGGTCCAGGGAGGACAGCACCAGGGGGATCAGAATGGTGCTGGCGGCCTTCAGCCGGTGGATGAGGCTGGCTTTTTTGCTCATCTCCACGCCGCGGGCCTGCTGGGCCAGACTGATGTCGTGGTACTCCCGCTGGATGTCCGGGATGTAGCGCAGGGTCAGGGCTACCGCGTAGCTGATGCGGTAGCTGACACCGATGCGGTTCAGGGAGGCGGCAAATTCCGAGGGGTTGGTGGTGCACACGAACAGCAGCACAATGGGGATGGTGCAGGCGTTTTTCAGCACCACATTCAGGTGGTAGAACAGCTGCTCCGCCGTCAGAGAATACCTTCCCGGCAGGGTCAGCAGCACCGTGCGGCTGCCGTACAGCTGGGCACCGTGGCCGGGACTGAACAGGTAGATCAGCACATTGTTCAGGATCACGTATACGATCATAGCGCCAAGGGTAAAGGAGATGTCCTTCACCCGGAGCTTTGCCGTCCGGAACAGGATCAGGGCGGCGACGGTCAGGGCCGCCAGCAGCGGCGTGTAGAAGCTGGTCATGGCGGCCACGCTCCACAGCAGCAGACACACCAGCTTGCAGGCGCCGGTGAGCCGGTGGATGGGAGAGGGGCGGTCAATGTAGTTAAACAGGTTGGTCATTTGCGCACCTCCTGATCCCGGGCGATGAACCGGCGGGTGAATTCCTCCGGTGCGTCAATGCCGCACTGCATAGCCAGGTGGTACAGCGAGGTCTCCTTCAGATGCGCCCGCTCCACAATGTCCGGGGCGTTCAGCACCTGGGCGGCGGAGGCATCGCAGATGACTTCTCCGTCGTGGAACACCACAGCCCGGGGCGTATATTCCAGCATCAGGTGCATGTCATGGGTGATGAGCACGATGGTGACACCCTGGCGGTTTAATTCCCGCAGAAATTCCATAATCTCAGTGTAGTGCCGGAAGTCCTGACCTGCTGTGGGCTCGTCCAGGAGGATGATGTCCGGGCGCAGAACCAGAATGGAGGCAATGGTTACCCGCTTTTTCTGGCCGTAGCTCAGGGCGGACACCGGCCAGTTCCGGAAGGGATACAGGCCGCAGATTTTCAGAGCCTGCTCCACCCGGGGGCGGATTTCCTCCTCGGGTACCTCCCGGTTGCGAAGACCCAGAGCGACCTCGTCAAAGATCATGTTTTTGGAGATCATCTGGTTGGGGTTCTGCATGACATAGCCGATGCGGTCTGCCCGCTCCTTGATGCTCAAGGCTGTAAGGTCTGCGCCCTCCAGGGTCAGGCTGCCCTTCTGGGGCTGCTCAAAGCCGCAGATGACCTTGGAGAAGGTGGACTTGCCAGCACCGTTGGTGCCCACGATGCTGAGCATCTCCCCCCGACGGATGGTCAGGTCGATGCCCTTCAGGGCGTGGTGGCCGCCCTCGTAGGTAAAGTCAATGTTCTTTGCCTCCAGCAGAACCGGGGCTTCTTCTCTGCCCGCCGGAGAGGGCTGCCGGGAGAACCAGGCTTGCACCTGGGACTTCTGCTCCGGGGTCAGGGTCAGTGCGGGGAGACTGGCAGGGTGCATATCCGGGGTGGGGGTGATGCCGGCGTATTTCAGCGCCGTGACATACAGCGGCTCCCGGATGCCGCGGGACTCCAGCACATCGCCGCACAGCAGGGTGTCCGGGTCGCCGTCAAAGACGATCCGACCCTGGCCCATGACCACCACCCGATCCACATGCCGGTGGAGCACATCCTCCAGCCGGTGTTCGATGATGACCACGGCGCAGCCGGTGCGCTTCTGAATGTCGTCAATGAGCTCAATGGCCTGCTTGCCGGTGGCAGGGTCCAGGTTGGCAAGAGGCTCGTCAAAGAGCAGCACATCCACCTGGTTGACCATGACGCCGCCCAGGGATACCCGCTGCTTCTGCCCCCCGGAAATCTCGTGGGGGGCATGGGAGAGCACCTGCCGGATGTTCACCAGCTCGGCAATTCTGTCCACGGTGTCATGCATTTCGGCCCGGGGTACGCAGTCGTTTTCCAGGGCGAAGGCAATGTCCTCCGCCACCGTCAGTCCGATAAACTGGCCGTCGGAGTCCTGAAGCACGGTGCCCACTGTCCGGGAAAGGCCAAAAAGCCCCTGCCGGACGGCATCCTCTCCCTTGACGGTGAGAGAGCCTGTGATCTTCCCCGGATAGGACGCCGGAATCAGACCATTGATGCAGTGGGCAATGGTGGACTTGCCGCAGCCGGAAGGGCCTGCAATCAGTACCTTTTCTCCCCGGTGAATGTCCAGATTGATGTTATACAGGGTGGGACTGGCCTGGGCGGTATACTGAAAGCCAAAGTCCCGGAAGGAAATCAATACCTCTTTTTCCATTGAGCTGCACCTCCGCTGAAAAAGGGCAGGAAGAACCTGCCCTTTTTTGCTGCATGGGGATCCAATTAGTCTTCCTTGGTGAGGCTACCGGCCTTGGTCTGGGTGGCGGCGTAGGCCACGCACAGCAGGCTGCCAACGATGGCAGTGGTGACGGCGTTGGCGATACCGGCGGTCAGACCCTGAGCAATCAGCTTATCCCAGGGTTCGCCCATCATGTACACGTCCAGCACGGGAGCCACGGCCATCCAGCACACCAGATGGCAGACCACCTGGGCGATGTTGAACTTGACAAGGCCCTTTTTGCCGATTTCGCCCTCGTTCATCTTGAGCATTTTGGCGGCCAGACCCATCAGCAGGCCGAACACGCCGGAGGCGATGACCCAGCTCCACCAGATGCCCGAGCCTAAGCTGAAGTCGATGAGGGTGTGGCCGATGAAGCCGATGAGGGCACCGGCGATGGGGCCGTACACCACAGTCAGGAAGGCCAGCAGACCGTACTGGACGGAGATGTTGGTGTTGGGCACGGGGCTGGGGATGGCTACGAACCGGCCCAGAACGAAGAACAGGGCAGCACCAATGCCGATGGCGACAATGGTTTTCACAGAGAATTTTTTCATGCTTCTACCTCCAAAAATCTATTGATCCCCGCTTCAGCGGGAATTGAACGAAATCAGAAGCCCCGGAAGGGCTCGATCCGGATGCGCCAGGAGTTGCCGGTGCCGATGTTGTAGGCCCGGGCAAAGCTGCCCTGGTTGATGGCCACGGCCAGACAGTCCAGACTGTTGATATAGGTCAGGGCTTCGCCCACGTACACGTCGGCAAAGCTTCTGGCGAAGGTGATGATGTTGCGGTAGACGGTGCGGGTGTCGTTTTCGATGGTGACGCTCAGGTGATCGCCGTAGCGGATGTTCTGCTCCAGGAGCATCTGCCGGGGGATGTTGGTCCAGAGACTGCCGAAGCGCACGTCCAGCACGTCAATGGTGCCGCACACGGCGCTGCCGTCCGCAAAGGGCTCCACAATGGGCAGCTGCACCAGACTGGCAGTGTCCAGCATCGGGCCCACGCCTTCAAAGTCAATGACGCCGCTGGCAAGTCTTGCGCCGGTGTAGGCGTAGACATCCCGGCCGTAGAAGGTGTAGCTCTCCCCGGAGTTGGGCAGACGGTTGATCTGCTCGTCGATCTGCCGGACCTGGGCGATGCCGTCCAGCCGCAGAACATGGGTCAGGGTGCCGTTGTCCGGGGTGACGATGAATTTGCCGGAGTTGGTTTTGGCCACGATGCTCCGGCGGTCAGAGCCGACGCCGGGGTCCACCACGGAGACAAACACCGTGTTTTCCGGCCAGTAGGAGATGGTCTGAATGAGGCGGTAGCTGGCCTCCCAAACGGAGTAGGGGGTGATGTCATGGGTCAGGTCATGCATTCTGAGCTGGGGGCATACACTGTAGGCAACACCGTACATGGCGCTGACCGCGCCGTCGCCAAGGCCGAAGTCAGATTGAAATACCAGTGGGTTCACGAAATGGCCCTCCTTTCAGAATTACTCCAATATCATACCGTTCTTTTCTTCAAAAGTCAATTGCAATTACATGATCTGCTGAAAAGTGGGGAAGATAGCATGGTGAACAATCGGAAACAGGAGGGATTGAATTGAGAGGAGCCATCGTCCTGCTGTGTGTACTGGCTGCCGGCTGTGCAAGGCATCCCGCCCCGGCTGTGCGGGTAGCCCCGGAGAGCGCCCCGCAGACGGTGCAGACCACTGCGCCGGAGACAACGGCGCCTGCCATTGACCGGACGGACTGGCGTCTGCTCCTGGTCAACCCCTGGAATCCGCTGCCGGAGGATTTTCAGGTGGAGCTGGCGGCTCTGGAGAGCGGCTTCTCGGTGGACCAGCGGATCTATGACGACCTGCAGCAGATGCTGGGCGATGCCCGAAAGGACGGCATGGAACTTGTAATCTGCTCTGCCTACCGGACGCTGGAGCAGCAGCAGTGGCTGTACGATGCCCGGGTGGAGCGGGCGGCGGCGGAAGGGTTCGCGGAGCCCGGCGTGGAGGCTGGGCGGTGGGTGGCAAAGCCCAACACCAGCGAGCATCAGACCGGCCTGGCCCTGGACATCACGGCGGCCCAGTACCGGTGCCTTACCGAGGATCAGGATCAGACACCGGAGCAGCGCTGGCTTATGGACAACGCCTGGCGCTACGGCTTCATTCTGCGCTATCCCCAGGACAAATGCGCCATCACCGGCATCGGCTACGAGCCCTGGCACTACCGGTATGTGGGAAAGGCGGCGGCGACGGAGATGACCCGCCGGGGACTGTGTCTGGAGGAATATCTGGGAGAAGGATGAAAAAACCGGATGATTAAAAAAGCATCTTCCATTTTTCCCGGAAATGGGTTATACTTCCTGTAAGAACAATCTACAGGAGACAGACTATGCGGATTCTCTACGACAGTAAACTCTCTCAATACAAGACACCCTTCGGAACCCTGACCCCCGGGCAGGAATGCATCCTCCACGTCCATGTCCCCACCAGCGTGGGCGCGTCCATGGTAAACGGCCTGTTCAGCTATGAAAGCGGCACGTATGCGTTTACCGTGGCGCTGCAGCTGACGGAGCGCCGGGGCCCCTATGACATTTTCTCCGGCAATTTCTCCATCCCCCATACCGGACTGTTCTTCTACTACTTCCGGGTGGAGACGGCGGACGGCGGCTTTCGCCTGTTCAAGCAGGGAGACGACACCAACATGGAGGCGGGAGACCTGTGGCAGCTGAGCTGTATTCCGGCGGACTTCCATACCCCCGACTGGTCCAAGGGCGCGGTGTTCTATCAGATTTTCCCGGACCGCTTCTGCAAATCCGGCAGCCCTGACCTCACCGGAAAGCTGGAGCCCTACACGGTGCACAAGTCCTGGCGGGAGGATGTGCAGTGGCAGCCGGATGCGCACGGAGAAATCCTCAACAACGATTTTTACGGCGGCAACTTCCGGGGCATCCAGGAGAAGCTGGACTACATCGCGTCTCTGGGGGTAACCGTGATCTACCTGAACCCCATCTCCAAGAGCTTTTCCAGCCACCGGTATGATACCGGCGACTACAAAACCCCCGACCCCATGCTGGGCACCACCGAGGATTTTGCGGCCCTGTGCCAGGCGGCCCACAGCAGGGGCCTGCGGATTATCCTGGACGGTGTGTATTCCCACACCGGCTCCGACAGCCTGTACTTTAACCGCAAGGGCAGCTTCCAGAGCGTGGGAGCTTACAATTCCCAGAGCTCGCCCTATTCCTCCTGGTATACCTTCCACCACTGGCCAGACTCCTATAACGCCTGGTGGAACTTCCATACGCTGCCCACGGTGAACAAGATGGACCCATCCTTCATCGAGTATATCATCACCGGTCAGGACAGCGTGGTGGCTCACTGGCTGCGGCTGGGCGCAGACGGCTTCCGGCTGGATGTGGCCGATGAGCTGCCGGATGAATTTATCCGTCTGCTCCGCGCCCGGATCAAGGAGCTGAAACCGGATGCTCTGGTGCTGGGCGAGGTTTGGGAGGACGCTTCCACCAAGATCGCCTACAACACCCGCCGCACCTACTTTACCGGCGGCGAGCTGGACAGTGTGATGAACTATCCCTTCCGCACGGCCATCATCAACTATGTCCGGGGCATTGACAGCGGCAGGAAGCTGAAGGAGACGGTGATGAGCATTGTGGAGAACTATCCCCCCGAGGTGGTTCTGAGCAATATGAACCTGCTGGGCACCCATGACACCCCCCGGATTCTCACCGCCATGGTGGATGACTTTGAGGGGAGCCGGGAGGAGCTGTCCAAGCGGCGGCTGTCCCGCCATGCCTTCGAAGTGGCCCAGGAACGGCTGATGACCGCCTCCTTCCTGCAATACACCCTCCCCGGCAGCCCCAGCCTGTACTACGGCGACGAGGCCTGCATGGAGGGCGGCAGAGATCCCTTTAACCGCCGTCCCTATCCCTGGGGCCATGAGGATCCGGAGTTCTTGAGTCACTTCCGCCGCCTGGGTCAGCTGCGGCGGCAGTACCCGGAGCTGCGGCTGGGAGATATCCACTTCTTCCTGGCGGAGGATCGTCACGTGGGCTTCACCAGAAGCTATGGCGGCAGCACCCTGCGGGTGTACTGCAACCGCAGCAGCGATGCCTGGGAGATCCCCTCCGGGAGAATCGTCATGGGCTACAACGTCCAGATTGTCGCCCACGACTGCCTGACCCTGGGCCCAAGAGGCTTCTGCATCACAAAGGACCAGCCTCTGAACCAGAATCCTTCAAAAGAATATACGGCGTGACTTCGGTCACGCCGTTTCTGATGATTGGGTGAAAGACATATATGCTTATCGGGTTAACGCAGCCTCCTGATAAATTGGTGCCGGAAGGATTGCAAACGCCACCGTAGGGGCGGTTATGAACCGCCCGAGACGTTCCGATTCTTACGTATTTCCGTTAGAACGCGGTGCTTTTGAACCGGAAGGCTGCGGGCGGTGATATGAGATTGAAACAAAAGAGAGGCCGACGGCTCCCGCGGTGACGGCCAACAGAAAAAATGATGGACGTACATCCGAGTTACGGAGTTGCATCAACCTCTGATGGTAAGGTAACACAGGACAGAGAAGAAGTCAAGCAGAAGTTGTCAGACCGTGATCCGGATGCGGGAAAGGTGAACGGGCTTTTGCAGAAGCAGAACGCGGAGCTGCGGGAGACGGTTGGTTCCCGCAAGGAGCTGGTACGCCTGCAGGGGAAGGTCACGGACGGCACGGTGTACACCCGGGGCAGCGTGGAAGCGGCGGCACGGAAGCTCATCAGGGGCGCCAATGCCAAGGGGGATGTGCGACAGAGGGTATTAGCGGAGCTTCGCAGGGTGTTTTTGCTGCCCCAGAAGGATGCCGATGGATTCCCCCAGGGGCTGGTGGCGGATGGTGGTGGCGTTAAAGTGCACGGTGGTAAAGGCAAGCTGCATGATGGGGCCTGCGCAGAAGGCACAGATCAGGGTGCCGATGCCCACCGGGCCGCCCAGAAGGTAGCCGATGGCTGTCACCAGGGTCAGAAGGACGATGCTCACCGCTCCGATGGGGACGCGGCGCAGGTGCTTGGCAAGGCCCACCAGCAGGGTGTCTCTCGGCCCACAGCCGAGACCGGCCCACATGTACAGGTACTGGGTGTAGCCCATGATGACCAGCCCCAGGAGCATCATGGCGATGCGTCCCGGCAGGGAATCGGGCACCGGGACAATATTCAGCCAGGTGAACAGATCCACGGACTTGCCTACCACCAGGGAATCGATGAACATGGCAAGGCCGATGGGCTCTTTCAGGACAATGTCAATGGCCAGAATGATAAGGCACACGGTGATGGAGGCGTTGCCGTAGAGAATGCCCAGGGTTTTGGACAGACCCAGGTTGAACACATCCCAGGGGCCCGCGCCGATACTGGCATGGATGGTGAGATAGATCCCCAGCCCGTTAAAGAACAGACTGACGGCGGCAATGAGACAGTCAAGTGCAATGGAACCGGCAGTCCGGTTCCGGCAGGATGAGCCCATAGAAGAAGCCTCGATTCTTTCTTTGTCCGAATCATCATAGCGGCCCGGGCGTCATTTGTCAATGGCCGGGCGAAGAAAAACCGGCACGCAGATCTGCGTGCCGGTGATGCCGTTTATTCCTTGCCGGCCATTTCCTTCAGCGCGTCCTTGCGGCTGAAGTTGGCCCGGCCCTTCTCGTCGAAGCCCATGAACTTCACCCAGGTCATGTCGCCCAGGTTCAGCACGTCTTCCACCTTCTCCACCCGGCGGTTTTCCAGCTTGGAGATGTGCACCATGCCGTCATGGCCGGGGGCGATCTCCACGAAGGCACCAATGGGCAGGATGCGCACGACCTTGCCGTAGTAGAGCTTGCCCACCTCGGGGACGAAGCAGATGTCGTCCACCATCTTCTTGGCGGCGTAGGCAGCGGCGGAGTCCACAGCGGAGATGAATACGGAGCCATCGTCCTCAATGTCCACCTTGGCGCCGGTGTCGGCACAGATCTTCTGGATGGTCTTGCCGCCGGAGCCGATGACCTCCCGGATCTTGTCCACGGGGATCTTCAGGGACAGCATCTTGGGGGCGTACTCGCTGACCTCGGCCCGGGGCTCGGCGATGCAGGGCAGTATGACCTCGTTGAGGATTTCCATGCGGGCCTTGCGGCAGCGCTCAAGAGCATCGGCCACGATTTCCATGGTCAGGCCCTTGTTCTTCAGATCCATCTGGATGGCGGTGATGCCCACGGAGGTACCGGCCACCTTGAAGTCCATTTCGCCGTGGAAGTCTTCCACGCCCTGGATATCGGTGAAGGTTCTCCACTCGCCGGTCTCCTGGTCGGAGATCAGGCCGCAGGAGATGCCGGCCACAGGCCGCTTGATGGGCACACCGGCATCCATCAGCGCCAGGGTAGAGCCGCAGATGGAGCCCTGGGAGGTGGAGCCGTTGGAGGAAAGAACCTCAGAGACCACCCGGATGGCGTAGGGGAACTCCTCCACGCTGGGGATCACAGGAAGCAATGCCTTCTCTGCCAGAGCGCCGTGGCCGATCTCCCGGCGGGAGGTGGAGCGGGCGGCACGGGCCTCGCCGGTGGAGAAGGAGGGGAAGTTATAGTGGTGGATATAGCGCTTGGTTTCCTCGGGATAGATGGTGTCCAGCTTCTGGGCGGCGGACAGGGGGTTCAGGGTGCAGATGGAAAGCACCTGGGTCTGGCCGCGGGAGAACAGGCCGGAGCCGTGCACCCGGGGCAGAACGCCAACCTCGGCATCCAGGGGACGAATTTCGTCCATGCCGCGGCCGTCCACACGCTTGCCCTGGAGCAGCCACTTCTTGACCACCTTCTTCTGCATCTTGTACAGGCAAACCTCGATGTGGGTCTCGAAGTCTTCGTACTTTTCGGCAAACTTGTCGGCGAAGTCCAGCCGGGCGGCGGTGAGGCGCTCCTCCCGGACGTTCTTGTCGGGGGTGTCCAGGGCGTACTCAATCTGGTTCAGGCCGTAGGCCATCAGATCGTCCAGCAGGTCGTGGTTGACGGCGGCCTTCTCAAAGGTGAACTTGGGCTTGCCGATCTCGGCTACGATGCCGTTGATGAACTTCACGATCTCCATGTTGGTCTCGTGGGCCACACGGATGGCTTCGTAGACAATGGCCTCGGGGGCCTCGTTGGCCTCGGTTTCGATCATGACGATCTTCTCAAAGGTGGAGCTGATGCACACGAAGCACTCGCAGGCCTCCCGCTCGTCGGCGGAGGGGTTGACGATATACTGGCCGTTGAGGTAGGCCACATTGGTGGTGGCGACGGGGCCGTTCCAGGGCACATCGGAGGAGGCGATGGCAATGGAGGCGCCAAGGGAAGCCACGATCTCCACGGGGTTGTCGTAGTCGTTGGCAAGGACGGTGCAGGTCACGACAGTGTCGTTGCGCAGCTCCTCGTCAAACAGGGGACGCATGGGCCGGTCGATGATCCGGCTGTTCAGGATGCCCCGCTCGGAGGGCTTGCCCTCCCGGCGGTTGAAGGAGCCGGGGATGCGGCCCACGGAGTACATCCGCTCCTCAAACTCGATGGTCAGGGGGAAGTAGTCGATGCCGGCCTTGGGGATGGGGTTGCAGGTGCAGGTGGTCAGCACCACGGTGTCGCCGTAGCGGCAGATGCACTCGGCGTTGGCCAGCTCAGCCACCTTGCCGGTTTCCACGGTGAAGGGGCGGCCGCCGATTTCCATCTCGTAAACGTGATGGTTGGGGTACTGCTTGCGAGTAACCATTGTTAACCTCCAGAAATATTTTTATTTGCTTCGGGAGGTTTAGCACTTGAAACGAATGCCGAAAACCCGGCAGCCCTTTCAACTGCTAAATGTCTCCCGAAAAAGTACGGATTGGGATGCATGAAAGCAGGGGGCGGACAGTCCGCCCCCCGAGGAAATTACTTACGAATACCCAGCTTGGCGATCAGAGCACGGTAACGGTTGATGTCCTTGCGGGCCAGATAGTCCAGCAGGTTGCGGCGCTTACCAACCATCATCAGCAGACCACGGCGGGAGTGGTTGTCGTGCTTGTGCACACGCAGGTGATCGGTCAGCTCGTTGATACGGGCGGTGAGGATGGCGACCTGAACCTCGGGAGAACCGGTGTCGCCCTCGTGGGTAGCGTTCTCCAGGATGACCTGGGTCTTCTTTTCCTTCTGAATCATGATGTTTTCCACCTTTCATAGTGTTACCCAGCGGCTAAGTGGGGGCCGGTGAAAGAACCCTGAACTGAGCGCGCGGGCGTAATGTATTCTCTGGCAAATCGCCAGCCTTCTGATAGTATCATAAATTTGCCCGATTGTAAAGAATCATTTTAAAAAAAGTTCCCAAAACAGTAGATTTTTTTGTACTGGGCGGCTTCATTCTTCCCGATTGAAAATTCTATTCAGGCCGTCCTTGATCTGAATGGGATCCTCATGGGTGATGGCCCGTTTCAGGTTTCCCAGGTGCATACAGAAAATCAGCCCTCCGGCAATGGCTGTCAGCAGCAGGTCGAGATACTCTCCTCTTCTCAGGAAACTGGCAATGGGGAACATCACCGCTGCATATGCCGCCAGGTATACGCCATAGTGCAGCGTGCAGGATATCACCAGGCCGGAGCTCAGCAAAATCACAAACAGCACAGGGTCGTGAGCAAGCACAAGGCCGCCGAAGGAAGCCAGTCCCTTGCCGCCCTGGAAGTGCATAAACACCGGGAAGCAGTGGCCCAGCAGCACGCCGATGCCTGCCAGCAGCCCAGCCGTTGCCGCCAGCCTGGGAAACAGGAGCCTTGCCGCCTTATAGGAGAAGAAGGACTTGAATATGTCAAAAAACAGCACAAAGTAACCTGCATTTTTGCCCAGCACCAAAGCGGTGTTGGTGGCTCCCAGATTGCCGGTGCCCGATTGCTTCAAATCCACATGCTTTTTCTTACCCACCCAGGCTGCCGGATTGATACAGCCAACAAAGTAGCCCATTGCCAGGCTGAGAATTGCATTCATTGGGATTCTCCCTTTCTTAGAGGCGTGTATATTCCTATTATACGGAAAATCCGTCATTTTGCAACTACTTTCCGGAATGCTGATTGCTCGAAATTACAGGGGTGCCTGCTTGATTTTGGAAAACCGCCGGGGGTACTGCTTGGGGGTGGGAGCGACCTTGCGCAGGACGATGACCGCATGGTCGGCGCCGTCGATGGGGAAGTGGTGCACGGCCTCCAGTGACAAGCCCAGCTTCCGGATGGCCCCGGCGCACTCGGAAAGCTCCTGGGCGGCGGCGGAGCCTTTCATGGCCAGCACCGCGCCGCCTACCTTCACATAGGGAGCGGTGAGCTCCAGCAGGATGTTCAGCCGTGCCACGGCCCGGCTGGTGGCGTAGTCGAAGGATTCCCGGCATGTGGCTGCGGCCTCCTCTGCCCGGGCGGTGACGCACTCGGCACGGATGCCCAGCTGGGGGAGGATCTGCTCCAGCCACTTCATCCGCTTGCCCAGAGAATCCAGCAGGGTGACCTGTGCCTGGGGACAGGCAATGGCCAGAGGCACACCGGGAAAGCCCGCTCCGCAGCCCACGTCAATGAGGCGCTTGCCCTGCAGGTCGGCGCATTTGAGGATGGTCAGGGAGTCGGCCAGGTGGAGTCTTGCGGTCTGGTCGGGGTCGGTAATGGCGGTGAGGTTCATCACTTCATTTTGCTTCAGCATGGCCTCACCGAAGGCGCACAGGGTGTCGGCGGACTCCGGCGCAATGCGCAGGTCAAGTCCGTCCAGGGCTTCCAGGAGAGCTTGTTTCATCATGGCGCTCACCCCATAGCGCCCACGATGCCGCTCAGGTCCACCTGACTTTCATCGTAGGGGTCGAAGGGCGTGCTCTCCACGGCGATGGAGGGCAGGGTCACGGTCTGGATGTGCCAGTTCACCAGCAGGTCGCACACCTCACCGTAGGAGGCGATGCCGCTTTTGTCGCCGCTTGTTTTCAGATAGGTGTCGTTGACGGTGTCGGCAAAATCCGTGGCCCGGTCATCCCGGCGGCTCCAGAAAAAGGTGTCGTAGGTGTTCATGTCCCGGTTCAGAAGCTCTCCGGCACCACTGCCCACCCGGGCGGCGGCTGCGGCGGCCTGCTGGTTATTGAGGCTTGACAGAGCGTTGTAGCAGTAGCGGTAGGCCATGAAGAAGCCGGAATACTGGAACTCCGGGTCCGGGTTGGTGATACAGGCCAGAAACGCGGCAAAGTTGGCATCCCGCTCCGGGGCAATGCACATCCGGTGGGCCATCTCATGGCACATGGTGAAGGGGAGCGTGATGTCCGGAATCTGGGGGTTGACGCAGGCCTCGCCGGTAATGCCGAAGGTGACGCCGGTGATGCCCATGGAGCTGTACATGTCTGCCCAGCCAAGCTCCTTCACCGGCTCCCGGGATCCGGCGAAGATGGGGTAGTGGTAATCGTAGGTCAGGGCGTGGAAGCCGTCCCCTGCCCGGCCTGCCAGGGTGTCAAAGTCCGCAAATTCCACGTTCCCGGTGCTGTCCCGCCTGACCATGGTGGACAGGGCGTTGGCCTGGTTGCGGTAGTACTCCGCTGCCTCCGTCAGTTCCTCCAGGTTATAGGAGCTGACCTCCAGACGCATATCCTCGCACAGGGGACCGGCGTAGTAGCTCAGACCCCACACGGCGGTGTGCAGAAGGTAGACAAAAGCAAACACGGCTGCCACCCAGCCGAACCACTGGATGGGGCTCCATTTGAGAAGGATCATCAGCACAAGGCTTGCCAGCACCAGCACCCCCAGCACCACGGCCAGAAGCTGCCAGACGGGGAACGCCACGGCTCCGGACCATTTGGCCAGGATGTCCTGGAGGGTGCGGGCAATGTAGGGGTACACCATGTCCACCAGCGTGGTATAGCGCTGGCCGAACTGCATCAGCACCCAGGCAAGGCCGCCGAAGATGGCGGCAGTCAGATAGCCGAACCAGTATTTCAAAGGAAACGCCTCCTTGTATCGTCATAGATTATACCAGTATAGCACATCAGGAGGCAAATGTCTTCCCCAAAATTATGAATTTTTCCGCAGGCATGGCCTGGGGGTAAATTCGTTGCGGGTATGGATGGCAGAGCGCCAAAGCCTCCCTTGTGTAAAGGGAGGTGGCACGGCTTGCCGTGACGGAGGGATTGCAGCAACATCGTCCTCCTTTTTTGAAAGTTCCGGCGAATTCGTGTCAATCCCTCAGTCAGCTCCGCTGACAGCTCCCTTTACACAAGGGAGCCGTTCTGCTCTGCCAAAGCTGTTCACAGAATATTCCAGGCGTTCAGCCCATGGGCCTGGCCGATGGCCTCTACCTTCCGGGCCAGCTCCTGGCAAACGGCTGCAAAGTGGGCGTCCTCTTCCTTACAATAGATATCCAGCTGGGCAAACAGTCCCTCCGCATCCTCCACCGGGGTGTGGTCGGCCATGCAGTTTCGCAGGGCGGACCATTTCGTCCATTCCTGCTCCGCGGCCCGGGCCTCAGCGCCCGCCTGCTCCCACAGTCCGGCCTGGGCAAGGCCCGCCGCCTGCTGCAGGGCGTTTGCCACCGGATGGTGGATGCGCTCCATGAGGCTCCCGGTAACGAGGCCCAGTATCAGCAGAACGATCAGCAGTCCCAATCCCATCCAGCTGCGCTTCATGCCGGCTCCTTTCCCACGTATACGATATGGTCTGCCTCGTCCACCGTCAGCAGGAAGGTGTCTGCCACCACGGTGCTGTGCTCCTTCAGCACCCGGCTGAGCCAGTTGTCGTCCTTCCCGGCGCTTTTCAGATTTTCCCGGGACAGGTAGCCGTCCTCGATGATGGTCACCGGCAGGTACTGCCGGGCGGCCTGTACACCGGCATCTTTGGCACTGGCGGGCCGGTCCTTGGGGTAGGGGAAGACGGAGACGTTTCCGTTGGTTTCCAGCACGGCAAACTCCACGCTACGAATATCCAGTACGTCCTTATCCCGGAGCTGACGGGTCAGCTCGTCCAGACTCAGCCGGGTTTTGCGCAGATTCTCCTGGATAATTTTTCCGTGGTTGATGAGGATCACCGGCTTGCCGCACAGCAGCCGGCGAAAGGAGACACTGCACATCATCAGTCCCGACAGCACCAGCTCCATGCCCAGCACCGTGAGAATGGGCACCAGGCCGGAATACAGGGGAATGGCGCCGTCCTGCATGGGAATGGCTGCCAGGTTTGCCACCAGCATGGTCACCACAAACTCGGCAGGCTCCATTTCCCCAATCTGCCGCTTGCCCATGAGACGGATGGCGAGAATCAGCACACTGTAGAGCACAATGGTGCGGAAATAAGACAGAATCAAAAAACCACCTCCTGGGTATCATCTCCCAAGAGGCGGCATTTATGCAGGGAATGGCTTTACTTGCCGTGGGTGCGGTTCCAGGCAGAGGGCATCCAGGGGTATTTTTCCTCGTTTTCCAGGCCGTAGGCCTCCAGCTTCCGCAGCTGCTCCACCACCCGGGGCATATCCATCCTGTCCACCATTTTGCAGATCATATCCGCACCCAGCGCTGCCTTGGCATCGCGGGTCCCGATGTCCGGAATGTCGGGGGTGGCCATGTGGTCGCCGTTTTCCCCGAAGCAGTAGCCCACCGCTGCGCTCTGGTAGCCCAGGCTGAACAGATCGTTGAAGGGGGCGCAGGACTGGGGCTCCTTATGATCGTAGCCGGTGACCAGAGGCACATCCTCCAGCCGGTTCATAATCTTATAGGCCCCCACGGTGATGTCATGGAAGGCGCCGAAGCCTGCGCTGGCAAACAGATCCCGGTTCTTGCCGAACTGCATCATCATGTCCATGTACAGGATAGGCACGCCGGTCTCATCGTAGAAATCCCGAACCATGGGGCAGATGGTCATGTGGGCGGGACCGTGGAAGCTGAGGTACACCTGGCGCTTGAAGCCCAGCCGCAGAAGGCTCCGGGCAATGGCACCCAGATAGTCGATGCCCTGGCGGACACTGACCTGCACCGTACCCCGGCCGCTGGCGGTGGCTCCGGCGTAGAAGTAGGGCAGTCCGGTGAGCACCAGACCATCGCAGCTTTCCGCCATTTTCAGGGCGTAGGCTTCCGAGATTACGGTCTCACAGTCCAGGGGAAAGCCGCCGTGCATCTCTGTGGTTCCCACGGGGACGATGATGATGTCGTTGCGGGACAGGTAGTCCTGAACCTCGCTGTTCAGCATTTTTCCCAGAATACGGGTACGCATTTCCATAAGTGTAGCTCCTTTCGGTGATTGCGAAAGAGCGGCACGGCGCAGTACCGTGCCGCTCGGGATGGGCGTATGGAATTATGCTTCCTTGGATGCCTTGTAGGCGGCCATCTGCGCCTTGGTTTCGGGAGTGATGTTCCAGATGAACTTGAAGGCGGCCCAGGAGCCCAGCACAAAGATTGCAGGGATCAGGATGCACAGAACCTTGATACCGGCAAGGGTGCCGGCGGACTGGGCAAGGCCCGCGTCAGCCAGGGCGGTGTCGTAGCCGATCCAGCCCAGAGCCAGAACGGCGGCAGAGTTGCCGATGGTCTGGCCGATCCGGCGGGTCAGGTTGAAGGTGCCGTAGATGGAGCCCTCGGTGCGCTTGTCGGTGACCATCTCGTTGTAGTCGATGACCTCGCCCACCATGCCCCACTGCATGTAGATGGAGACACCGGCGATGCCCTGAGCCAGAGCGCTCCAGGGGATGTACACCCAGACGCTGATCTGAGTAACCATCATAACAGCGAACAGTCCGGCGTACAGAGCGGCGCCGATCAGCAGGCAGGTACGGACCAGGTTCATCAGGCCGAATTTCTTGGTCAGGGCGGGGCAGATTGCCAGAGAGATGAGGCCAATGGGCATGGCCAGGAGAGAGGCCATGGCCATCATGCCGATGTTGCCCAGTACGTCGGAGTACATGTAGGTACCCAGAGTGGAGCCAACATACTGCATGGTGCAGATGCAGATGCCGTGGATGCACAGGGCCACGAAGGGACGGTTGCGCTTGAAGACGCTCAGGATGTCGGTGAACTTGATGTTGTCGGCAGCGTCAGCGGGGGTATCGCTGACGTTCCGCTCCTCGGTCCAGTAGTAGTGCAGGAAGCAGAACACAAAGCCGATGGCCGCGCAGACGGCGGCGCCGATGCCGTAGCCAATGGCGTTGGTGTCACCGTACTTGCTCAGAAGCATCGGGAAGAATACCATGGGCAGAATGTTGCCGATCAGGGAGCCAAAGCCCCGGGCGGAGGACAGAGCAGCCCGCTCCTGGTCGGTATCCGCCATGGCGGACAGCATGGAGCCCATGGGGATGTTGAACATGGTGTAGCAGCCTTCGTACAGAATCTTGCAGAAGAACAGCACAACCAGCATGGCGGTGCCTTTGAAGAAGGTGGGCACGGTCCAGAAGGCGATGGCGGTGATGGCGAGCAGCGGGGTAGCCCGGAGCAGCCAGGGACGGAACTTGCCCTTGGGGTTGTGGTGCTTGGCGAACATCTTGTCCATCAGTGCGCCCATCAGGGGGTCGTTGACGGCGTCCCAGATGTTCCAGACCAGCAGCAGGGTGGCCAGAATTACGGTGTCTACCTTCAGCACATTGACGTAGTAGCGGGTCACATAGGCACCCATGAGGGCGAAGGTCATGCAGCCGCCCAGGTCGCCCATGGCGTAGCCGACCTTGTGCTTTACGGTGAGACGGTTCTTCGGTTCAGACATGGTAATCTCTCTCCTTTTTATCAATCCGGGGTGAATGGGTGAACAGTAGACAGCATACCACACCATGGGAATGATTTCAACTACGAATTGTCATTATTACAATATATTTTTGTACAGAATACCATAAAATGCCATGACAATACAAAAACCGCAGCGTACGCTGCGGTTTTTGCAACAAGAAAAGAGGAGAGGAAAAATGAAAAAGAGAGAGGTAGCTTCGTATTGTATCGGGCCCGTCTTGTATGTCCCTTGCCTTTGCTGATATCAGAATACCAGAAAGATGTTAACGAAAAAAGTGAGGAAATATTAAGTTCCTGTGAAGTTCATTTCTCAGAGGAAAAACCCTTCTGCCCCCGGGACGGAAGGGGCAGAAGACCGTGGGCTTGTAAAAACTCCTGTGCAAAAGCAACAAGTTTTGCGTGTCGGAATAGATAAAATCGTACTGAAAAAGGAGAAAAATCTATTTACATCTGGCGGGGTTTATGCTAAAATATATTCGGTGGAAGTTGGGCAACAGGCCGGACAAACACCGATATCCCTTCAAAATGCGGCTTTGCCGCTGCATACTTTTTATATTACTGTTTAGGAGGAAATAAGCAATGGCAAACATCGATCTGAGCAAGTATGGTATCACCGGTACCACTGAGATCGTCCGCAACCCTTCCTATGAGGAGCTGTTTGCGGAGGAGACCAAGGACACCCTCACCGGCTACGATGTGGGTACCGTCACGGAGCTGGGCGCCGTCAACGTTATGACCGGTATCTACACCGGCCGCTCTCCCAAAGATAAGTACATCGTCATGGACGCCAACTCCAAGGGCACCGTTTGGTGGAACACCAAGGAGTACCCCAACGACAACCATCCCCTGTCCGAGGAGAACTGGGCCATCGTAAAGGACCTGGCCAAGAAGCAGCTTTCCGGTAAGCGCCTGTTCGTTGTGGATGCCTTCTGCGGCGCCAACCACGACACCCGCATGGCCGTCCGCTTCATTATGGAGGTGGCATGGCAGGCACACTTCGTCACCAACATGTTCATCAAGCCCTCCAAGGAGGAGCTGGACAGCTTTGAGCCCAACTTCGTTGTCTACTGCGCTTCCAAGGCCAAGGTAGAAAACTACAAGGAAATGGGCCTGAACTCCGAGACCTGCGTGGCCTTCAACATCACCTCCCGTGAGCAGGTCATCCTGAACACCTGGTACGGCGGCGAGATGAAGAAGGGCATGTTCTCCATGATGAACTACTACCTGCCCCTGCAGGGCATCGCTTCCATGCACTGCTCCGCCAACACCGATATGAACGGTGAGAACACCGCCATCTTCTTCGGCCTGTCCGGCACCGGCAAGACCACCCTGTCCACCGACCCCAAGCGTCTGCTCATCGGCGATGACGAGCACGGCTGGGACGACAACGGCGTGTTCAACTTCGAGGGCGGCTGCTACGCCAAGGTCATCGGCCTGGACAAGGAGTCCGAGCCCGACATCTTCAAAGCCATCAAGCGCAACGCTCTGCTGGAGAACGTCACTGTGGCCGCTGACGGCACCATCGACTTTAACGACAAGTCCGTCACCGAGAACACCCGGGTGTCCTACCCCATCGACCACATCGAGAAGATCGTCCGTCCTGTGTCCGCCGCTCCCGCTGCCAAGAACGTGATCTTCCTGTCCGCTGACGCCTTCGGCGTTCTGCCTCCCGTGTCCATCCTGACCCCCGAGCAGACCCAGT
>CALYRG010000027.1 GCA_945482615.1 uncultured Clostridia bacterium
CTCTCTTTGACCGCCTTATTGATCTGCTTTGGGACAATACCCTATTATCCAATTATGATAGAAATTCCCATTTGGGAGAAAAGTAACCTGACATTGGAAGAGGCAGCTGCCTATTCTGGCATTGGAATCAACAAGCTGAGGAAAATTTCGGACAGCGAATCCTGTCCCTTCGTCCTCTGGATTGGCTCCAAGCGGCTGATTAAACGACGGAAATTGGATGAGTACACAGATCGAATGTATTCTCTGTAAGGTACTCGTTTTTTCCGAATCCGATACTTGATAACTGGGCGGTGTTGCGGTATAATGACTGCAACGCCGCCCTTTGTTATGCCATGAAAGGAGTAAAAATTATGGCAACAAAGGGTCAAAAGAGAAAAGATAAAGATCGAATCGTCCTCAAGGCTGGGGAAAGCCAGCGTCCCAACGGAACCTATGATTACCGCTGGACAGGTAAGGATGGAAAGCGCCATGCGGTGTATGCCAAATCACTGGAAGAACTGCGCGAGAAGGAAGCACAGATCGAGCATGATGAATTCTCAGGGTTGAAGGCAGAAGCTGGATGTGTCACGATCAATGAGATGTTTGATTTGTGGTGTCAGGTCAAGCGGGGGTTGAAAAATAACACCTTCGAGAACTACAAATATATGTACAACCTGTTTGTTCGTCCCAATTTTGGGAAGAAACGTATTTACGATCTGAAGAAAACAGATGTGAAGCGGTTCTACAACCACTTGGTTGATGTTAACTCCGGCAGGACGGAGCACCCGAACCATGCGGGAGACCTGCCGCCGCTGCTGGAAGCTTCTGGAAAAGCGTACATGACGGTGCTTACAGGACGATTCCATGTGAAAGAGGTCATCGGCAGGACGGTCATCCTCCATGGTGATCCGGATGATTTTCACACCCAGCCCTCCGGGAATGCGGGGATAAAGCTTGCCTGCGGTGTGATCTGCCGGACAGGATAACAGGGCCCGAATATGGCGGGCGTCATGCATTTGCATGTTGCGCAGGCCGCAAAACGGTGCTATACTGAAGAAAACAATGAAAGGAAGGCTATTCCATGGCTGTTCGGCTGAACGAAGACAAGGAAATCGTGGCCACTGTCCGGGAGGGACTGAAGCGTACGGGAGGCTACTGCCCCTGCCGGCTGGAGCGCACCGAGGAATACAAGTGCATGTGCAAAGAATTCCGGGAGCAGATAAAGGACCCCAATTATCACGGCTACTGCCACTGTTTGCTGTACTATACCGATTAAAGAAGAAACAGAGGGCTTATTCCTGACTGCCGCTTCGTCACCGGGCTGACCACCCAGGAGTCCGGTTCGCGGATTGGCTGGGAAACGGGTTTGCCACCGGCGGCTCGCCGGAAAATCAGGAAAAAACCTCTTGATTTTCCCGATCGGCTGTGTTAGAATAAATCGGTCTGAAATCAAGGTGTGTCCTCTGCGGCCGATGTTGCGCGCATGAACGCCTAATATTTAAGGAGGACAAAGACATGGATTTGGTAAAGGCTCTGAACAGCCAGTACATGAAGGAAGAGCTGCCTGAGGTTCGGGTGGGCGACACCGTTCGTGTGCACGTTCGCATCAAGGAAGGCTCCCGTGAGCGTATCCAGGTGTTTGAGGGTACCGTGATTGCCCGCAAGCACGGCGGCATCGGCGAGACCGTCACCGTTCGTCGTATTTCCTACGGCGTGGGCTGCGAGAAGGTCTTCCCCCTGCATTCTCCCAACGTTGCTATGATCGAGACCGTCCGCAAGGGCAAGGTCCGTCGTGCAAAGCTGTACTACCTGCGCGACCGCTTCGGCAAGGCTGCAAAGATCAAGGAGAAGGTTTAATCATCCATTTCATAAAAAAAGAGGGCTTGGCCCTCTTTTTTTATACGCTTTTGGGGCTCTATTCATAAATTAGGATAGAAAACCCTGGAAAAGTGTGGTATACTCTTACTACTTGATATGCGTGGGAGGAAACAGGTATGGCTTCAAAAAAGAAACAGGAGGAAAAGGTGAGCCTGTCACAAAGCGTGGTGCTGTATGTCCACGACCTGACCTATATGCTGCTGAGCGTGATTCTGGTGTTCCTGCTGCTGTTCCGGGTGATTGTGGTGACGGGAGATTCCATGTACGATACCCTGTGGGACGGAGACTTCCTGCTGCTTCTGAGCAATGTCTTCTACTCCCGGCCGGAGCAGGGAGACATCGTGGTCATCAGCAAGAAATCCTTTGACGACGGAAAGCCCATCGTCAAGCGGGTCATTGCCACGGAGGGCCAGACGGTGGACATTGATTTTGAGCAAGGCATTGTATACGTGGACGGACAGGCCCTTCAGGAGCCCTACATCCGGGATCTGACCACCCAGGACCGGGGAACCAGGTTCCCGCTGACGGTGGCGCCGGGGTGCATCTTTGTGCTGGGAGACAACCGCCCGGTGTCCCGGGACAGCCGCGCGCCGGAGATTGGCCAGATCGACACCCGTGAGGTTCTGGGAAAGGCCCTGTGCCTGATGCTTCCCGGCACCCACCACGGCAGCCTCCCCAGAGACTTTGACCGGATAGGAGCGATAGGATGAAAGACCCCGATCAGATGAATATTCAGTGGTATCCCGGCCACATGACCAAGACCCGCCGGCAGATCGAGGCGGATATCCGCCAGGTGGACGCGGTATGCGAGATTGTGGATGCCCGGATCCCCATGGCCAGCCGGAACCCGGATATTGATGCCATCTGCGGCAGCAAGCCCCGGATTCTGGTACTGAACCGGGCAGATCTGGCAGACCCCGAGGCAACCAAGGCCTGGGGAGAGTGGTTCCGCCGGAGGGGCTTTGCCGTGCTGACCACAGACTGCAAGTCCGGCCGGGGAGTAGGCCAATTCTCCCAGACCGCCCGGACGGCCTGCGCCGAAAAGCTCCGTCGGGACGCGGAGCGGGGCATGAACCGTCCGGTGCGGGTGATGGTGGTGGGCATTCCCAACGTGGGAAAATCCACTCTGATCAACCAGATTTCCGGCCGCAAGGGCGCCAAGGCCGAGAACCGCCCCGGCGTTACCCGGGGCAAGCAGTGGGTGACGGTGGATGCCTCCCTGCAGCTGCTGGACACCCCGGGCATTCTGTGGCCCAAGTTTGAAGACCCCCGGGTGGGGCAGCTGCTTGCCTACACCGGCGCGGTGAAGGAGGATGTGCTGGACGTGGAGGAGCTTGCCTGCCGTCTTGCCCAGCTTCTGCATGAACACTACCCCCAGGCCCTTCTGGAGCGGTATAAGATTGATGCCCCCCAGGGAACCCCCGGCTGGGAGCTGCTGGAGCAGGCGGGACGGAAGCGGGGCTTTCTGATCTCCGGGGGTGAAGTCAACCTGGAGCGGATGTGCCGGGTGCTGCTGGAGGAGTACCGGGCGGGCAAGCTGGGAAAATTCACCCTGGAACGCCCTGCCCCGGTTCCGGAAACCACAACGTAAGAGGAAGAACGCTATGAGCCAGATCAATATGTGGGAAATTGAAGAAGGCTGCCGTGCCCAGGGCTTTGACCTGATCTGCGGCGTGGACGAGGCCGGACGGGGTCCGCTGGCCGGGCCGGTGTGCGCCGCTGCGGTGATCCTGCCCCATGGGCTGGAGATTCCGGGGCTGACCGACAGCAAAAAGCTCTCCGACAAAAAGCGCCGGGAGCTGGTTCCGATCATTCAGCAGGAGGCTGTTTCCTATGGCATCGGCCTGGCAAGCCGGGAAGAGATCGATGAAATCAACATTCTGCAGGCTACCTTCCTTGCTATGGAGCGGGCTCTGGCGGCCCTGTCCGTCAGGCCGGGGCTGGCCCTTATCGACGGCAACCGGGAGAAGGACTTTGGCCTGCCGGTGAAGACCGTGGTCAAGGGGGACAGCCTGAGCATGAACATCGCCGCGGCCTCGGTGCTCGCCAAGGTCACCAGGGACGACCTGATGCTGGAAATGGCAAAGGTTTATCCCCAGTACGGCTTTGAGATTCACAAGGGCTACGGCACCCGGGCCCACTACGATGCCCTCCGGGCATACGGCCCCTGCCCCATCCACCGGACGACTTTCCTGAGGAAGTTCTATGCCCAGCAGTAGTTTGGTGGGAGCCTGGGGGGAGGAGCAGGCCGCGGCGTATCTGCGGCGCAGGGGATACCGGATCGAGGCCGCCCGCTACCGCTGCCGGTACGGCGAAATTGACCTGGTGGCAAGCCGGGGCCGCTTCCTTGCCTTTGTGGAGGTGAAGCTCCGGGCCTCCGATGCCGTGGCAAAGCCCAGAGAGTATGTGGATTTCCGCAAGCAGGGGAAAATACGCACCACGGCCCAGTATTACCTGTCGGAGCATCCGACACAGCTTCAGCCCCGGTTTGATGTGATCGAGATTTACGCGCCGGAGGGGGTGCGGACCCGCCGTCCGGTGATCAACCATATGGAGGATGCGTTTGAATGAAGGTACCGGTTTTTGACTTACACTGTGATACGGCCCTGCGGCTGCTGGGAGACAGCGTCAATGAGGCGGGCTCTCTGCTGCGCAACTCCGGGCATATCGATCTGGAGCGGGCCGGGGCGCTGGACGGCTACGCCCAGTGCTTCGCCTGCTTTACAACCCCTATGCAGGAGCAGTGGCACCACGTCAGCCCCACGGTGATCTTTGAGCGGGAGCTGGCAACCATCCAGCGGGAGGTGGACAAAAACAGCGATATCATCGCCATCGCCTACAGTCCCGGGGAGATTCGCAGCAACCGGGCATTGGGGAAGATGTCCGCCATCCTGACCCTGGAGGGCACCGCGGGCTTTGGCTATGACCCGGAGCTTCTGCCCGATCTGTACGCCATTGGCTTTCGGGTGGTGAGCCTGGGCTGGAACGAACGGAACCCTCTCACCGGCTCTCACCTGACCGGCGAGGGTCTCACCGACCGGGGACGGGAATTTGTCCGCATGGCCCAGAGCCTGGGAATGCTGGTGGACGTGAGCCACATCAGTGATGCGGGCTTCTGGGACATTATGGACATCACCCAGGCCCCGGTGATTGCCACCCACTCCAACGCCCGGGGGGTGTGGAACCACAGCCGGAACCTGACGGACGACATGTTCCGGGCCATCTGCCGCACCGGCGGCGTGGCGGGCTACAACGCCTGTGCGGATTTTACAGGAGAAAATCCCACTTTGGACACCGTCTGCGACCATATTGCGCACTTTCTGGAGCTGGATGCGGAAGGGACGCACATCGCCCTGGGGGGCGACCTGGACGGAGTCAGCGCCACCCCCGCAGGCTTTGAGGGTGTGCAGAGCTACCCGGCTCTGGCCGACGCTTTGCTCCGCCGGGGCCTGACGAAAGGCATGATCGAAAACATCTTCTGGAACAACGCCTTGGGAGTGATGGAACGTGCTGTATATAACCACAAGGAATAACCGGGATGCCTACACGGCCCCCCGGGCCCTGGCGGAAAACCGGGGGCCGGACGGCGGAATGTATCTGCCCTTCCGGGCACCCTTTTTCACCTTCGAGGATCTGGAAGCCATGGCCCTGCAGAGCTTTGGCCAGACCGTGGCGAAGACGATGAACCTGCTGCTGGGCACCAGCCTCACCGCCTGGGATATTGAGTTTGCCGCCGGGCGGGCCCCGGTGCGGATGCGGCAGCTGCCCCACCAGATCATTGTGGCGGAGCTGTGGCACAACCCCCGGGAGGAATATGCAGGCCTCGAGCGGAGCCTGAGCAGTCTGGTGCGCCAGGGGGAGCCCCAGGGCTGGGTGCGTCTGGCCATCCGGGCGGCGGTACTGTGCGGCATCTATGGCCAGCTGCGCCGTCAGGGCATTCCCGGGGCGGAGCTTGTGCTGCTGGCGGGAGACTTTTCCGGCTCCATGGCTGCCTGGTACGCAAGGCAGTGGGGGCTGGGCATCGGCAGCATCGTGTCGGTGTGCAATGAAAACCGCGAGCTGTGGAATCTGCTGACCCATGGCCAGCTGCGCACCGATGCGGTGTGCGTGAATACCCCGGTGCCCCAGGCGGACGTGGCCGTGCCGGAGGAGCTGGAGCGGCTGGTCTACGAGGGCGGCGGCGCGTCCGAGGTGCAAAGGTTCCTGGACATCTGCCGCCGGGGCGGCGCGTACTGCCCGGATGACGCGGTGATGGCCCGGATGAGCCGGGGCATGAAGGTCAGCGTGGTCAGCACCCACAGGATCTACGATACCATCCCCGGGGCCTACCGTACCCACTCGTATCTTTTGTCCTCCGAGGGCGCTCTGGTCTACGGCGGCCTGCTGGATTTCCGGGCCAAGTCCCATGTGACCTCCTGGGCGGTGATGCTGGAGGATCGCAGCCCCATGCTGGAAAAGCAGATGATTGCCCAGCTGCTGGATGTCCCGGAATCCGAACTGATCCACATGTAAAAGGAGGTGCGCCTGTGGCGCTGTATGCCATCGGAGATCTGCATCTGTGCCTGGGTGCACCCAAGCCCATGGACATTTTCGGCGGCGCCTGGGTGGGCTATATGGAAAAGCTCCGGCAGGGGATGCAGGTGCTCACCCCGGAGGATACCCTGGTGCTCATGGGGGACCTGAGCTGGGCGCTGGATCTGGAAAGCGCCAAAGCGGACTTTGCCTGGATTGCGGCTCTGCCGGGACGAAAGATCATCCTCAAGGGCAACCACGACTACTGGTGGAGCACCGCCGCCAAATTCACGAGGTTCTGCCAGGAAAACGGCTTTGAGAACCTGTTTCTTCTGAACAACAACTGCTACTTCTATGAAAACATCGCTATCTGCGGCACCCGGGGGTGGTTTTATGAGGAGGAGCGCTCCGGCCAGCACGACGAAAAGGTGTTCCGCCGGGAGCTTGGGCGGCTGGAAGCCTCGCTGAAGGCGGCAGGGGAACAGGAAAAGCTGGTCTTTCTCCACTATCCGCCCCGGTACAAGGGCTATGAATGCCCGGAGATTCTGTCGCTGCTGGAACGCTACGGTGTCCGCCGGTGCTTCTATGGACACCTTCACGGCGGCAGCCGGAGCCTGGCCAGGGAGGGCCTTTGGAGCAATATTGACTACAGACTCCTCTCTGCCGACCAGCTGGACTTCCGGCCAATGCAAATTCTGCCTTAGATATGGGTCATTTCCCCCAAAAAAATTTCATAAAACTATGGACAAAGCGGCTTTGTTCTGTTAAAATAGATCGGCTGAATATAAAAACAGAAAGGGTTCGCCCTGCGAACCGATTTAGGAGGACAATATACATGAACGTTAAGAACGCAGAAAGAAAAGGCAACGAGGCCACCATCGTCGTGGAGATCGACAAGGAACTGATGGAAACCGGCGTCAACAAGGCCTATATGAAGCAGCGCAAGAGCATCCAGCTGCCCGGTTTCCGGAAGGGCAAGGCTCCCCGGAAGATGATCGAGGCCATGTACGGCGCTCATGTTTTCTATGAAGACGGCCTGGAAGAGATCTTCCCCCAGGTGTATGACTTTGCCGTGGCCGGCCAGGACTTCAAGGCCATCGGCCGTCCCAGCCTCACCGATATGCAGATTGCCGAGGACGGCTCCGTCACCCTGACCCTGACCACCGAGGTCTACCCCGAGGTCACTCTGGGCCAGTACAAGGGCCTGGAGGTGGAGAAGGAGGAGGTTTCCGTCTCCGATGAGCAGGTTCAGGCAGAACTGGACCGGATGGCTCAGAACGTGGCTTCCACCGAAAACGTGGAGGATCGGGCTGCTGCTATGGACGACACCGCCAACATCGACTTCGAGGGCTTTGACAACGGTGTCCCCTTCGACGGCGGCAAGGGCGAGGGCTTTGACCTGAAGCTGGGCTCCGGCCAGTTCATCCCCGGCTTCGAGGAGCAGGTGGTTGGCATGAACGTGGGGCAGGAGAAGGATATTGAGGTCTCCTTCCCTGCTGACTACCACGAAAAGAGCCTGGCCGGTAAGCCTGTTGTCTTCCATGTGAAGCTGAACAAGCTGTCCGTTACCAACGTCCCCGCCCAGGACGACGAGTTTGCCAAGGACGTGTCCGAGTTTGACACCCTGGAGGAGCTGAAGGCCGACATCCGCGCCAAGGCTCTGGAGCAGGCCGAGAAGCAGGCCCAGTCCGCTTTCGAGCAGAAGGCCGTGGAGCTGGCCGCTGCCAACACCACCGTGGACATGCCCAAGGCGCTGGTGGAGCGGGAGCTGGACACCCAGATGGAGCGCTTCGGCTATCAGCTGCAGATGAGCGGCTACTCCCTGGAGCAGTACGCCAAGATGATGGGCGGCGATGTGAACACCATGCGCAACGCCTTCCGCCCCGCTGCCGAGCAGGCCGCCAAGGCCAGCGTCACCCTGGAGGCCATTGTGAAGGCCGAGAACCTGACCGTCACTGACGAAGAGATCGAGGCCGAAATCGCCTCCATCGCCGCCGACTACCAGATGGACGCCGCCAAGGTCAAGGAGCTGGTTCCCGCCGAGGAGATCACCGGCAGCCTGACCACCCGCAAGGCCCGTCAGATCATCGTGGACAGCGCTGTGGCTGTGGCCCCCAAGGCTGAGGCCGAGGCTGCCCAGGAGTAATTTTCCGTCATTTACACCGGTGCGGCAGCCTTTCCGGGCCGGAAAAGCTGCCGCACCGAATTGTTCCCCGGAATGACTGGAATAACCTTCCAGCATCCTGGTTAGAATGATGTATACCTCTTGAAAGGAGAACGCCTTATGAGTTTGGTTCCCTATGTTGTTGAGCAGACCAGCCGCGGAGAGCGCAGCTATGACATCTTCTCCCGCCTGCTCAATGACCGCATTATCTTCCTGTCTGAGGAGGTCAACGACACCACCGCCTCCCTGGTGGTGGCCCAGATGCTCTATCTGGAGGCCCAGGATCCGGACAAGGACATTCAGTTCTATATCAACAGCCCCGGCGGCAGCGTTACTGCGGGTATGGCCATCTACGACACCATGCAGTACATCAAGTGCGACGTGGCTACCATCTGCGTGGGAATGGCCGCCTCTATGGGCGCGTTCCTCCTCACCGCCGGCACCAAGGGCAAGCGCATGGCACTGCCCAACGCGGAGATTATGATCCACCAGCCCAGCGCCGGCACCCAGGGCCAGATCACCGATATGGCCATCCACCTGAAGCGGCTGGAAACCATCAAGGCCCGGATGAACCGCATCCTGGCGGAGAAGACCGGCAAGAGCGTGGAGGAGATCACCGCTGCCTGTGAGCGGGACAATTTCATGTCCGCCCAGGAGGCTCTGTCCTTCGGCCTCATCGACCGGGTTCTGGAGCATCACTAAAGAAAGAAACGAGGTACCGCTTTCATGGCAAGAAACAATGAACAGCCCCCTGTCCGGTGCAGCTTCTGCGGAAAGCGGGAGGGCCAGAACATCCGGCTGATCGCCGGACCCGGGGTGTTCATCTGCAGCGACTGCGTAGCCGCCTGCAATGACATTCTCCGGGAGGAATACGAGGATGTGCCCGCCCCCGCCGGGGAGAAGGCCGGGGTGCACTCCCGCAAGCGCCTTCTGCCTCCGAAGAAGATCAAGTCCTTCATGGACAAGTATATCATCGGCCAGGAGGATGCCAAGGTCGCCCTGGCTGTGGCGGTGTACAACCACTATAAGCGCATTTACATGGGTAAGGACACCGATGTGGAGCTGCAGAAGAGCAACATCCTGCTCATCGGCCCCACCGGCTCCGGCAAGACCATGTTTGCCCAGACCCTGGCCCGGATTCTGGATGTGCCCTTCGCCATCGCCGACGCCACCACATTGACCGAGGCCGGTTACGTAGGCGACGATGTGGAGAACATTCTGCTGCGGCTGCTGCAGGCGGCCGACTTTGACGTGGAGCTTGCCGAGCACGGCATCATCTACATTGACGAGATGGACAAAATCGCCCGCAAGAGCGAGAATACCTCCATCACCCGGGACGTGTCCGGCGAGGGCGTGCAGCAGGCGCTGCTGAAGATTCTGGAGGGCACTGTTGCCAACGTCCCCCCTCAGGGCGGGCGCAAGCACCCTCAGCAGGAGACCATCCCCATCGACACCACCAACATCCTGTTCATCTGCGGCGGCGCCTTTGACGGTCTGGATAAGATCATCGAAAAGCGCACGGACAAGAGCGCCATCGGCTTTGACGCGCCGGTGCAGCGCAAGTCTGACCGGGATGTGGGCGAGCTGTTCCGTCAGGTGCAGCCCCATGATCTGCTGAAATTCGGCATCATTCCGGAGCTGGTGGGCCGTCTGCCAGTGATTACCACCCTGCAGAGCCTGACCCAGAACGATCTGGTGCGGATTCTGGTGGAGCCCAAGAACGCCCTTGTCAAGCAGTACCAGGCCCTTCTGGATATGGACGGCGTGGCGCTGGAGATCACCGACGAGGCGCTGCTGGAGGTTGCCCAGAAGGCCCTGGACCGGCAGATCGGCGCCCGTGGCCTGCGGGCCATCATGGAGAAGGTCATGACCGGAATCATGTACCAGATCCCCTCGGATCTGACCATTCAGAAGGTCATCATCACCCCGGAATCCATTAACGGCGCGGAGCCCACGGTGATTCGGGACCCCGCCCATCCCCGGGAGAAGCCAGCCGGAAAGAAATAACCGTTTTCTGGGGGCAGTTTATGCTGCCCCCGATTTTGCATATATATTGGACATCCCAACGATGGGAGGAAATGAGACTATGACAGAGATTTTATACGCCGGGAAAATGCCCATTCTGGCCCTGCGGGGTCTGGCGGTGTTCCCGGAGCAGACCGTCCACTTTGACGTGGGCAGGGAAAAGTCCGTTCGGGCCCTGGAAGCGGCCATGAAGAAGGACGCGACCCTGCTGCTGATCCCCCAGAAGGATCTGATGACGGATGACCCCAAATTTGCAGACCTCTACAGTGTGGGTACCGTGGTAAAGGTCAAGCAGATGCTCAAGAGCCAGGGGGAGAATATCCGTGTGCTGGTCACCGGTATCTGCCGGGCCAGGATTGCCTCCGTGGAGCAGAGCGTCCCCTTCCTTGCCGGCATGGTGGAGGCCGTTCCTGCGGAGCAGGCCCCGGACAGTGTCCGGGCCCATGCCCTGCGCCGGGAGGCCAACGCCCTGTACGCAACCTACGTGCAGATGTCGGAGCACCCTGCCCAGCCCATCCAGCTGAAAATGCTGGCAAGCGACGACTGCGGCTTTATCGCCGATTCCATCGCCCAGAACTCCGGCATTGACTTCCCGGACAAGGCGAAGATGCTCTGCCAGCTGAACCCGGTGCGGCGGCTGGAGACGGCCGTGAGGCTGCTGCGCCAGGAGGTGGAGATGCTGCGGCTGGAGTCGGACATTCAGGAGAAGACCCACGCCGCCATCGACCAGAACCAGAAGGACTACTATCTGCGCGAGCAGATCAAGGTTCTGCGCTCCGAGCTGGGGGAGGACAATGAGGAAGATGAAACCGCTGCCTACGCCCAGCGCATCCGGGCACTGAACCTCCCGCAGGAGCAGGAGCAGAAGCTTCTGAAGGATGTGGAGCGGCTCAAAAAGCAGTCCTTTGGCGCGCCGGAGGGGGCGGTGCTGCGCAATTATCTGGACGCGGTGCTGGATCTGCCCTGGAATAAGAAGACGAAAGAGCGGGTGGATGTGGAAGCCGCCCGGAAGGTGCTGGATAAGGATCACTTTGGCCTGGAAAAGGTGAAGGAGCGGATTCTGCAGACCATCGCCGTGCGGCAGATGGCGCCGGAGATGCCGCCCCAGGTGCTGTGCCTGGTGGGCCCTCCCGGCGTGGGCAAGACCTCCATCGCCTACTCCGTGGCCCGGTGTCTCAACCGGAAGATGGCCCGAATCTCCCTGGGCGGCGTCCATGACGAGGCGGATATCCGGGGCCATCGGAAGACCTATATCGGCGCCATGCCCGGCAGGATTATGACCGCCATTACCCAGGCGGGCAGCGCCAATCCGGTGCTGCTGCTGGACGAGATCGACAAGATGGGCGCGGACTACCGGGGCGATCCCAGCGCCGCGCTGCTGGAGGTGCTGGACGGGGAGCAGAACAAGGCCTACCGGGATCACTATCTGGAGGTTCCCTTTGACTTGTCCGATGTACTGTTCATCACCACCGCCAATACACTGGACACCGTGCCCCGGCCGCTGCTGGATCGGATGGAGGTCATTGAGCTGGGCTCCTATACCGACGAGGAAAAGCTGCGCATTGCCAGGGATTATCTGATCCCCAAGCAGCTGAAAAAGCACGGCCTCAAGGCCAAGCAGCTTCGCGTCACCGACGACGCCATCCGGGAGATCATCACCTGCTACACCAGAGAGTCCGGCGTCCGGAGTCTGGAGCGGTGCTTCGGGGAAATCTGCCGGAAGGCGGATATGGAGATTCTCAGTCAGGAGGAACCGAAGCGGATCACCGTCACCGGCTCCAATATTGAGCACTACCTGGGCATCCGCAAGTACCTTCCCGACCGCATCCCCGGCACCGACCAGGTGGGCCTCGTCACCGGCCTTGCCTGGACCAGCGTGGGGGGCGAGACTCTGGAGGTGGAGGTCAATGTAATGGAGGGCTCCGGCAAGCTGGAGCTGACCGGCAATCTGGGAGACGTGATGAAGGAATCGGCTCACGCGGCCCTGAGCTTTATCCGCGCCAACGCCCAGAGTCTGGGGGTGGCCCCGGACTTCTACAAGACAAAGGACATCCACGTCCACTTCCCGGAGGGTGCAGTGCCCAAGGACGGCCCTTCCGCCGGTGTGACGGTATGCACCGCCATTGTCTCCGCCCTCACCGGTACCACCGTGCGCCGGGATGTGGCCATGACCGGTGAAATTTCCATCCGGGGCCGGGTGCTGCGCATCGGCGGCCTGAAGGAGAAGACCATGGCCGCTCTGCGCCACGGCATTCAGACCGTCATCATCCCCAAGGACAACGAGCGGGACCTGGAGGAGATCGACCAGACCGTCCGCCGCCAGCTGAACTTCATCAGCGCGGAGACGGTGGACACCGTGCTTGCCGCCGCTCTGAACCGGACGGGCTCCATGGAGCCAAACATCCTCGCCAAGCTGCCGGAGGAGGTTCATACCAGAGTGCCCAAGCCCGGCTTGCAGCAGTAAAGGAGAGAACATGAACTTTCAGAAGGTAGAATTTCTGGTTTCTGCGGCAAGTCCCGGGGCTTTTCCCAAAAACCGTCTGCCGGAGATTGCCTTTGCGGGCAAGTCCAACGTGGGCAAATCCTCGGTAATCAACCGGCTTTTGCAGCGGAAAAACTTTGCCAGAGTGGGAGGAAAGCCCGGCAAGACCATTCACGTCAACTACTTCCTGCTGGACGGCAGATGCTATCTGGTGGATCTGCCGGGCTACGGCTACGCCCAGGTGTCCCAGCAGGAGAAGGACCGCTGGGGAAAGCTCATGGAGCAGTACTTTGCCGCAAACCGCATCACTCTGGGGGTGATGATCGTGGACTACCGCCACCCGCCCACGAACAACGACATCACCATGGCCGAGTGGTTCAAGCAAAGCGGCTGCCCCTTTGTGGTGGTGGCCAACAAAATGGACAAGCTGAAAAAGAGCGAGCTGCAGCCCAACCTCGCCGTCATCCGGGAGGATCTGGAGCTGCCGGAGGACGTGAAGATCATCCCCTTCTCTGCCGAGAAGGGGGATGGCCGGGACGAGCTGGTGAGGGCCATTCTGGCTGCTGTGAAGGAATAGGAGGCACCCATGACCCAGAAAGAGCTGATTGACATCCTCCATGTGGCGGAGCGGCTCAAGTGCAGCACCCGCCACTGCTTCACCTCCTCCGGGCGGCGTGAGAGTGTGGCGGAGCATTCCTGGCGGATTGCCCTGATGGCCATGCTGCTGAAAAATGCGTTTCCGGAGGCGGACATGGACAGGGTCATCCGCATGTGCCTGATCCACGACCTGGGGGAGGCCTTCACCGGGGATATCCCCACCTTTGAAAAGACCCAGGCGGACGAGCAGCGGGAGGATGAAATGTACAACGCCTGGGTGCAGACGCTGCCGGAGGGAATCCGGGAGGACTTCACGGCGCTGCTGCTGGAAATGAACGCCATGCAGACCACCGAGGCCAGAATCTATAAGGCTCTGGACAAAATGGAGGCGGTGCTGCAGCACAACGAGTCGGATATATCCACCTGGCTGCCTCTGGAATATGACCTGCAGCTGACCTACGGAGCGGAGAATGTGGCGTTCTCCCCCTACATGCAGGGCCTCAAAGACGAACTCAACCGCCAGACCCGGGAAAAAATCGGGGAAAATCAATAAAAAACCACCATGTCGGCCCATTACTCCGGCATGGTGGCTTTGCTTATCAAATTGTGCATATCGGCTTGACTCAGCAAACCGGGAAATTGTTGTTTGTCGAGTTCCTACCGTAGGGGCGTGGTGCGCCGCGCAGCGAATCAAAATTACCATGATTGCCGGTGGCAATCATACCATAATTTCCTATCAGCCGCCCGCATCCCCTGCACCCGTAGGGGCGGCTATTAGCAGCCCGCAGCCTTCCGGCTCTGAACGTGCAGCGTTCTAACGGAACTACGCAAAAATCGGAACGTCTCGGGCGGTTCATAACCGCCCCTACGATGGCGTTTGCAATCCTTCCGGCACCAATTTATCAGGAAGCTGCGTTAACCCGATAAGCATATATCAAATTATTGTTTCAGCGCGGACATCAGCTCATTGAAGCGATCCAGTGCGGATTGCAGATTCTCAATGATATCCGCTGCCAGTTCGTCGGGATCGGGCAGGCTGTCCAGATCGGCCAGGGACTTGTCCTTGATCCAGAAGATGTCCAGACTGGTTTTGTCCCGTTTCAGGATATCCTCCGCGGAGAATCTGCGCCAGCGGCCATCGGGATTGGCTTCCGACCAGGTTTCCGTCCGTTCGTGGCGGTTCTCCGGGTGATAACACCGGATGAAATCTTCCAGATCGGCATCGGTCATGGGATGCTGCTTCAGTGTGAAATGGATGTTGGTACGGAAATCGTAAATCCAGATATCCTTCGTCTGCTGTTCCGGGCTGGCGGGGCGCTTATCGAAGAAAAGCACGTTTGCCTTGACGCCTGGCTTGTAAAAGATGCCGGTAGGCAGACGGAGAATGGTGTGCAGGTCTGTGGTTTCCAGCAGCTTCCTGCGGATGGTCTCTCCCGCGCCGCCCTCGAATAGTACATTGTCCGGCACCACCACGGCGGCCCGGCCGGTGGGTTTCAGGATGGTGTTGATATGCTGAATGAAATTGAGCTGCTTGTTGGAGCTGGTGGTCCAGAAATCCTGCCGGTTGTACACCAGCTCCTCGTCCTCCTCCTCCCCATCCTCGTTGGTGACGGAGATGGAGGATTTTTTGCCGAAGGGCGGATTGGTCAGTACATAGTCCACCCGGTAGCCGGGGTCAGTCAGCAGAGCGTCCCCCAGCGTGACAGGGACGTTGCCGTAAATATCGCCGATATTGTGCAGGTACAGATTCATCAGCGCCATTTTGAAGGTGTTGCGCACCAGTTCGTTTCCGTAGAAGGTTTCGTTTTTCAGGAACTGCTTTTCTTCCCGGGTGAGCTGGTAGTTTCCCGGGTCAGTGAGAAATTCCTGTGCCGCCAGGAAGAAGCCGCCGCTGCCGCAGCAGGGATCTATGTTCTTGCTGATTTTGATACAATAGAAAACGCCTTTTCCTGGACAAAACCACCGAAAAAGCCATATAAAAAGGGTTTTCGAGGTCGGGTTTTGACTTCGAAAGCCCTTTTTGTCTTTATTCAATTGGAGCGTAGATGCCAGGCATCATAGTAGAGTGCACGCCCAGCGGTGTATTTTTTGCAATAATGAAAAGGTGTGGCATAATTAAAATGTGGTCTTGCTCAAGTCGCTGCCTTTTTCAGAATCTCAAAGGCTGCCTTGATTTTTGCTGCCATCAGTTTCCTACGCTCAATCAGGAAGTCATCATAGGGCATATTTTCCCAACCGTGAGGCAGAGCGTTCTCCTCTTCCATAACACGGATCTGCTCGTCAGACAATCCGGCGCAGACAATCGGATAATACACAGAAGGAGCATCATCCAGGATGTCCATGTTGTCCTTCCAGTCGATGAAAGCGTAGTTTGCCATCTGGTTAATCTTAGCATCAGAATAACCTTGGGATTTCAAGTATGCCTTTGGGAAAAGGTGATGTTTTTCCAGCGACTTGCGATTACCGTCTGTTCCAGGCTCGAACAACTTTGACACAAGCAGATTGCTCTTGGAGAAGAGGATTTTTGCGTTCATAATGTTCAACGATGCCACATAGGCATTCCACGCATTATTACCTCTGCCCGAAACAGCCAACCCCTCCGAACCAACCAATGTAATGCCAAAGTAGTCATTCGTCAAACGTTCATAAACTCTGGACAGGATGAACTCTTTGTACTCATCCAGAGTTTTGAGGCTTTTAATGGAATTCAGATGGTTTTCCACCGTAGACTCAAAGGAGCCGGTGTACAGCGAAATGAGCGACGCATAGAAGAACCACAGCGAGGTAAGGTGCATATTCTCATTATACGATGCATTGAAACGGTGTTTCGCAATCAAATACAAGGCATAGGTGTAGAATATTGCATTGCCAGACAGAATCAAATCTCCGGACAAATAACCTGCATTCATGATGGCTTTGATAAACTCATGCCAGCTATGTACATCAAGGACATCCGGTAGTTTGTCCTTGAGAGTATTGAAACGCTGAACGCGAAGATTATCATCCACAGCGCCTTTTTTATCAAAGTCAGCACCACGGAGCAGTTTATAGCCATACTTCAACCGGGCTCTGTCAAATGCATATGCCATAACAACACGGATAACATCCTGTGCCGACACAGTAGTCAACTGGTTGTAAGAGGTCGTCTTACCCTTTGTTGGAGCGGTGGAATCCTTGCTGAACTGCTCAATCTCACGACGTCCATCATCCCAATACAAGGACAACAGGGTGAGGATGAAGTCGTTCTGTTTTAGAGAAACACCACCAGAGTTTACACGGACGAAAATTTCAGAGACATCCTCTTCCTCGGCGGTAGACTTGATGTCGAACACAGGAAGCGTGTGGCTTTTCAGATTGACCACACCGTTTATGCGATCCGCAATTATGCCCTGTTCTTCATCTGTAAGTGCGGCCCCCTTGGTGGATCTATAGTCACCCAGTCTCTTGATGAAATCACCGATGAACTTAAAGGTGTTCGTGGAGGTGAACAGGTCACTAATGTTATAAATCCACTCTGGGTCGTTCTTCGTGGCTTGGTAACCAACCTCAAACTTGTTTTGTAGCGGGCAATAGGAAATGACAATACTCTTTTCATCGAACTTGGAGTTGATGACCTTCTTGCCCTTCATAACGGCATAGAGCGAAGTCAAACGCTGCTGACCATCGATGATGACTTCCTTGGGCGAGTCATAGCTGTGGGCATCGACACCGATAGATTTTTTCTTATCAAGAGACGGACACTCCCACAGCATAAGGTAGCCAATGGGGTAGCCTCTCATCATGGAATCGAATAAGTCACGCACCTTTGAATCTTTCCAGATGAAGGGGCGCTGCAATTCTGGCAAGCCCAGCTCACCTGTGTCGATTTTCTCTATAAGCTGATTTACAGTCAGTGTGGTATTGCTAAAAATCTGTTGCATATGAATCCTCCGTCATTAGTCAATAAACAATTCCGGCGTATTGAATCGAATATCTGGTATCTGTCAAACAACCTCTACATCGCTGCACTGTTCTATAGAATTTTTGATGCGGACATTGCATTCTCGTTCAGGGATTCCTGTTCCGCCGACTCGTCCAGCTCCTCGCCCCGCAGGATGGAATACATCCGCTGGATAGTGCTGATACATACATGCGCATCCGAAGGGATAAAGGAGGATTTCAGACGGCGGACACCATACAATTCGAAGAAGGAGCGGTTATCATCGTTTGGACGATAGGCAAGGAACTCCCGCTCCGCCTGCTCCGGTGTCATAGGGAAATCCCTCCCAACAGGCTTAATTTCTGCCTCTATTATAGAAAAGACGGCAGAAAATAGCAACACTTTTGTTAGAGCAGAGCAGGTTTGACATTCTGCAGACACATGGATTGAGGAAAGTTGCCCTGAATCCCCTCGATTTCATAATGTTTTCAGAACTTTTCGAAACAAAATTGCGGTCAAATTAGAATCAAAACGATATATAAAAAACAGGAGACGAGGAACATGCTTCGTCTCCTGTATCATTTATGCAGCGTCAGGAATCGTGTCCTGGGCTTCCGGCGGTACGGTGGTCTCGGGAGGTGCAGTGGTCTCGGGAGGCTGGGTGGCTTCCGGCTCCGATGACTCCGTCTGGGGCGGTTCGGTCTGCTCCGGGGGGAGCTCTGTGGGTTTTGCAGGTGCCTCGGGCTGCTTCATATAGTCCGCCGCGGCCTCCCGCTTGCGCTCCGGGGTCACGTGGGTGGCGCCCAGGTATTCCTCCAGACACAGCCCGGAGTCCCGGATGTCCTGGGCCACGGGGATGCCCACATACCGGAAATGCCAGGCCTCATCCGCAATACCGGTGATATTCTGCTTCCCATCGGGATAGCGCAGGATGAAGCCGTAGTCCCAGCAGTGCTCCTGGAACCAGGCGATGGCCTCCTTGCCCAGCAAATCCACCGCAAGGCCCAGCTGGTGCTCGCTGGTGTCGGGGATGGCGACGGTTTCCAGGGCCTTGGCTCGGGCCTCCTCAAAGGAAATGTCGTATTTTTTCATGTATTCCTCGGTGCGGTATTCCAGAATCAGGGTCTGGGTTTTCCGGGTCCGGTAGGCCGAGTTGAAGGTATACTCGATTCCGGCGGCGTTGCAGTCCCCGAGCATCTGCATCAGGGCATCATAGCAGCGGACATCCACCTGGTGATCCTGGTTGATGCTGACAAGCTGATTTTCAAAGTACCGGGGCAGGGGATTCAGGGCGTTGACCAGAATGACCTCCTGGCCCTTGGGGGTGAAGTAGTGAAGCTCGCCGTCGATGGTGGTTGGCCCGGTGGCGGCGATGCCCTCCGGAGAGAAGAAGCTATCGTACTCGCCGATGGCGAGCCACCCGGTGGCCATGAAGCCATCCTGGTCAAAGTAGCGCAGGCCATCGTCCATTTCCAGCCAGCCCAGGGCCATGGGCCCCTGGGGGGTGTAGAAGCGCCGGCCCTCCGCTGTGTCCTGCCAGCCGACGAACATCTGGCCGTCGTCCCCAAAGAGGTAGCGCTGGCCGTCGATCTCGGTCGGCCCTATGGCCATGGCCCCGGTATCGCCGAAGTAGTAGTCCTTATTGTCAATGGTCTGAAAGCCCAGAAGCAGGATGCCGTCCTTGCCAAAGTACATCCGGCTGCCGTCCACAGTTTGCCAGCCGGTGAGCATGACGCCGTCATCCAGATAGTACCGGTCTGCCCCCAGCCACAGCCAGCCCCTGACCAGGTGGCCGTTGGAGCCGAAGTAGTAGGTTTTTCCGTTTTCTGTGAGCCAGCCGGTGGTCATCCGCCCGTCAAGGCCGAAGTGGTAGGCGTCTGCCCCCTGCTGAAGCCACCCGGTGGTGGGGATGCCGTCTTTCAGATAGTAGGTTCCCTCCGGCAGCTCCAGCCAGCCCTGGAATGGCTTGGCATGGAAATCCCGGTAATAGCGCACGCCGTCCTCCTCCACCCAGCCGCTGCGGTCCACGTTGGCATCGTACCAACGGATGCCGCCGTAGACGGAACCCAGGATTGCAAAGGACAATATCACAATAGGCAATACAAGCCGCCATTTACCCTTCATGGAAAGCCTCCGGAGACGAGATGGGAATATGATACCACGTTTCCGGGGCAAAAGCAAGGAAGAAGAAACTGCCGGAAAAGGAGCATGAAGGAAGCTGCACGGCCCTAAAGGAAAATTAAAGGGTTTGACAGTAGCTTTTTCGGGAAATACCTGATATAATAGGTCTGCAATATTGCTGTAAAGGAAGAGAGCCCAATATGTCCGAACAGGATACCAAACTGAAAATTCTGATCACCACGGATCTGTATACCACCGAGACCAACGGCGTGGTTACCTCGGTGCGCAATCTTTTCGACCAGCTCACGGAAATGGGCCACGATGTGAAGATCCTGACCATCTCTGACAGCATCCATTCCCACAGGGATGGGGCGGTGTATTATATCCGCTCCGTGCCGCTGAAGGTGGTCTATCCCGATCTGCGGATGCCCACCTCCTACCACCGTAACAAGCTCATCCAGGAGATCATCGACTGGAAGCCGGACATTGTGCACAGCCAGTGCGAGTTTTTCAGCTTCCAGTTTGCGGCCCGGATCTCCCGGATCACCGGCGCACCCATTGTCCATACATACCACACCCTGTACGAGCAGTATCTGACCAGCTACGTGATCCCCAGCAAGCGCCTGGGGGACTACCTGGCCAAGGTGCTGTCCCGGCAGCGGCTCAAGCGTGTGTCCACCCTGGTGGCCCCCACCCGGAAGGTGGAAAACACCCTGCAGGGCTACGGTATGCAGGCACCCATCAATGTGGTGCCCAGCGGCATCAGCCTGGAGCAGCACCACCAGCGGCTCTCCCCTCAGGAGCGGCTGCAGCGGCGGCGGGAGCTGGGAATCCGGGATGACGACCAGGTGCTCATCAACCTGGGCCGCCTGGGCGGGGAAAAGAATCTGGGTGAGCTCATCACCCTGTTTGCCGAGGCCAGACAGACAGAGCCCGGACTCAAGTTCCTGATCGTAGGCGATGGCCCGGCAAGGCCCGCTCTGGAGCAGCAGGCAAAAGAGCTGGGGGTGGCGAAGGACGTGATCTTCACCGGTATGGTGGAGCCTCGCCAGGTGCAGAACTACTACCAGCTGGGGGATGTGTTTGTCAGTGCCTCCACCAGCGAGACCCAGGGCCTGACCTATATTGAGGCCGCGGCCAACGGCCTGCCCCTGCTGTGCCGTCAGGACGACTGCCTGGACGATGTGCTGGAGGAGGGCCGCAACGGCTATGAGTATACCAACGCGGAGGAATTTCTCCATGCCATTGACGCGGTGATCCACGACGAGAAATGGCGCTGTGATGCTGCCCGGCGCAGTGAGGAAATTGCTGCGGCCTACGATAAGAAGGCCTTCGGTCAGGCAATTGAAAACATCTACGAATCAGTACTGTCATAAGGCGGAATCAATATGAAAGTATCCCTTCTTTTCTCCCGGCTGTTCGCTTTTCTGGGCGGAATGCTGCTGCTGGCCGGGATTGTTGTATGCTTCTGGTTTCAGGGCGGAGCGAAGGACGGCCAGCGGGTCCCACGGGAGGCGGCAGAAACATCCCAGGAGCTGATGCAGGCCATTTCCGCAGGGCGTATGGAGCAGGTGTCCTCCCTGCTGTACGGAAATCCCAGCCTGACCTCCGAGCAGGAGAATCTGGGCCCGGCGGGTAAGCTTCTGTGGGAGGCCTACTGGAGCCGGCTGACCTGTACCCCCGCCGATGTGTGCCGGGGAACCGGCACCGGGGCAAAGCAGGACGTGACCATTACAGCCATCGATCTGGACAGCACCTGGGCCCTTGTGGAGAGCCGCGCATCCCAGCTGATGGAGGCGCAGGACGGCACTGCCGACAGGGAAGCCCTGGCCCGACAGATGCTGCTCCGGGCAGCTCAGGAGGTGCTGGCCGGGGACGTACCCACAGTGAGCCGGAATGTGACCTGGAACCTGGTGCTCCGGGACGGCCAGTGGTGGGTGCTCCCGGAGAAGACTCTCAGCGCGGCACTGTCCGGCAAGTCCTGACGAAAACGGAGGAAGAAAATGGCCTATAAACCCAAATATGCAGCCAAGAGCACGTCCGCTCTCCGGCGGGAACGGTCTGCCCCCAGGGATGCAGGCAGACGGGAGTCAAACGCCGGAGGCGTGGGCATTGCACCCCCCCGGAAGCAGAACAAAGGCATACGGCTGGTGTCCATTCTGCTGGGGATCGTGGTGATCCCGGCTTCCCTGCTGCTCACGGCGATGCTTTTGAACTTTGTCTATACCCATGTGGGAAGACCGAAGGAGACTTCGCCCAGGGTGGACAGCGGGTTCACCGTGGCGGGACCGTTTTTACAGGATGCCGCAGAGCGGGAGAATTCTGCGGCTCAGGCGCTGGCCGCAACCGCCGCGCCCCAGGCAACGGAGCCGCCCACGGAGCCGCCGGTGGTGCATCTGCACTATGAGATTCCGGCGGACGCCGCAGTGGCCCCCAAGCCGGATCAGAGCAAATTCGGCCAGTCCAATGATCCGAAGGTGCTTCAGGGCGTTCTTGACGGCGCGGCATGGCTCCTGGACGGGCAGCAGACCTACTTTGACCCCAATGGGGAGCGATTTGCAGAGGATGACCAGGTGCGCTGGTTCCAGGATGAGAGTATGCTGGCTCTCAGTTGGAAGGAAGTCCATGACGGAAGCGTGTACACCTACGCGGAGATCAAGATTCAGGATGCCTCCCAGTTCCGGCGGCATCTGGCGGGAGGCGAGTACGGCTCCAATGCCCTTTTCAAGACCACGGAGATGGCGGAAACGGTCAACGCCGTGGTGGCCAGCGGCGGTGACTACTACCGCAACCGGACGAATTTCGGCGCGGTGGTGTATGAAGGCAAGGTTCGCCGTCTGGACGGCACCTACGCCGAGACCTGCTACATCGATAGAAACGGCGACATGCACTTTACCTATGGCGGCGATGTGCTCACCACCCAGGCGGCTCAGAGCTTTGTGGACGAGCATGAGATCCAGTTCAGTCTGGCCTTCGGCCCCATTCTGGTAGACAACGGACAGCCCACCACCTTCACCTGGTACGGCGTGGGTGAGATCAATGAGGAGTATGCCCGGGCGGCTTTGTGCCAGATGGGGCCGCTTCACTACATTGTGATGACCGCCAATACCGAGGGCTCTTATCAGCAGGTGCCCACGGTGGCCGCATTCCAAAAGCATGTGATCGCTACCGGGGCGGTGAACGCCTACTGCATTGATGGCGGACAGACCGCCAGCATCGTCATGAACAATCAGCTGGTGAACCGCCCGGTGAAGGGCGAGCAGCGGCTCATCAGCGATATTATCTACTTTGCCACGGCTGTACCGGAAGGAGAGTGAGCAGGTGGAACAGATTGCGTTTATTTCCGGCGGCACCGCCGTGTATTGGAGCTCCATCATTTACACCTGCGCCTCCCTGGTGGCAGCCTGCTTCTTCCTGTCCTTCTATCTGGGCCGGGAGGGAAATCCCATTGCAGCCTTTGCGGTGATCCCGGTGAGCATTGCCCTGAGCCTGGTGCTGGCAAGGTTTCTGCACTGGTATTCCTGCGCCGACAGCTATGACGGTTTTCTGGCCGCTATGACGGACTACTCCTCCGGCGGCTATACCCTCACCGGTGTGTTCGCCGGGTGCGGGCTTGCCGCCTGCCTGACAAGGCTTGTGGGTCTGCACCGGAGCCTGCCCCAGATGCTGGACTGCATGTGCCTGGCGGCCTGCCCGGGCATCGCGCTGGGACGGCTTGCCAGCTTCTTCGGCAGCGCCGACCGGGGCCGGGTGGTGGAAAACTTAAAGAGTATGCCCTGGGTCTACCCTGTGACCAATGCCGTCTCCGGCGCCACAGAATACCGGTTTGCCACCTTCCTGTTTCAGTTTGTTGTGGCCCTTGTGCTGTTCGGTGTACTGGTGTCCCTGGAGGGCAGCCGGAGCAGACGGCGGGATGGGGATCTGTGCCTGCTGTTTTTCATGCTGTACGGTGCCTCCCAGGTGGTGCTGGACAGCACCCGGTATGACTCCCTGTACTTCCGCAGCAACGGCTTTGTCAGCGTGGTGCAGGTGCTGGGAGCTGTGGGGCTGGTTTTGGGGATCGTGGTGTTTTCCGTCCGCGCGGTGAAGAACACCGGACTCAGGTTCTGGTATGTGCCGGTCTGGATCGGGATCGCGGCAGCCCTCACCGGCGCAGGCTTTATGGAGTACCTTGTCCAGCGCCGGGGCAGCATGGCCCTGCTTGCCTACAGTGTAATGACCGCCTGCCTGGCCCTTGCCATCGGCATGACCCTGCTGCTGAGAAATCAGTCCTATCTGAAAAGATGGTCGAGAGGGGCCGTCTCACTAATGCGGTGAGGCAGCCCCAAAAATACAGCGCCCGGCTCTTGAAAAGAGCCGGGCGTTGGCGTATCATTAAGGTGTGCAACAAAACAAAACGCAAGTAGAGTATA
>CALYRG010000028.1 GCA_945482615.1 uncultured Clostridia bacterium
TGATGAAGCCGTGGAACAGGATCACGGACAGGCTGGAGCCGAAGCCCAGATACATAAGCACCAGTCCCCAGCGGTTCATCATGTGCAGCGTATCCATCAGACGAACCAGAGGGAGCATGACGCACTGGAACGGAACCAGCGTCGCCGCCGCGTAAGCCATAAAGATGATGCCGCTCAGCTTTGTTTTATACCGCACAAGCACCCAGGCCGCCATGGAGCAGAACACCAGCAGCAGGAGCGTGGATGCCAGTGTGATGCCCAGGGAGTTCAGCAGGGAACGGATGAAATCCAGCTTGACAAAGGCTTCGGGATAATTCTTCAGCGTAAACGTGTCCATATTGGGAAGCGCCAGTACGTTCAGATAGATATTTTTCAGGGATTTAAAGGAATTGCTCAGAAGAATCAGCACCGGGGACAGGAAGAGCACGGCAAGAAATATGCCGATAATCGTTAAAATAAGTGAGGAAATTCTGTTTTTCTTCTTCATTACATCTCGACCTCCCTTTTCTTGCTGATGTAAAGCTGTGTCAGGCCGATGCCCGCCACGGCAACCAGGAAGACAACCGCCTTGGCCTGGGCGACACCCAACTCGTTGTACTTAAACGCGGAATTGTAGATATTCAGCGCCAGCATTTCCGTGCTGTTGAAGGGGCCGCCGTTTGTCAGAGCCAGGTTCTGGTCATACAGCTTGAAGCAGGTCGTCAGCGACAGGAACAGGCCTACCGTAAACGCAGGGGCCACCAGCGGGAGCACGATGTATTTCAGGCGCTGCAGATAGCTTGCCCCGTCGATTTCCGCAGCCTCCACAATACTGTCGGGAATGTTCTGAATCTGGGCAACATAAATGACCATCATATAGCCTGCCAGCTGCCAGATGACAAGAATCAGCAGACCCCAGAAGCTGGTTTTCGTGTCGGAGAGCCAGTTGGCGAAGAATCCCCAGCCGGTAGCGTTGTAGATTGCGCCAAAGGCCTGAACAAAAATAAACTGCCATGTAAAGCCCAGAAGAATACCGCCGATCAGGTTTGGCATAAAGAACGCGCCTCGCATGAACGTGGTTCCTTTTGCCTTGGACGTTACCAACAGGGCAAGCAGAAAGCCGATTACGTTGACCCCGATGACTGCCGAAAGGGCAAACACGGCGGTAAAGCCAAATGCGTGGAAGAAATCCTTATCCTGGCTGAAAATCCGTATGTAGTTCTGAAGGCCTACGAAACGGACCTCCCTGCTGATTCCGTTCCAGTCCGTAAGGGAATATGCCAGGCCCCATACAGCCGGAATCACCACAACCAGAACAAAGAACACAAAAGACGGGAGTATAAACGCCCAGAAGCCTATTTTCGATTTTTTCAAAATGCTCCTCCTTGAACGGACTCGGCGAAAAACCATAAAGGCAGCGCCCTTATGGTTTCACCATGCAGCAAACCGTGTGAAAACCGATAATCGCCCCTCCGGAATATGTCTGCTGAGATGACGGCACCTCTGAACAAATCCTCCGCGGCTGCGGGCGGAAGTTCCCGCCCGCAGCGCTTGCCGATTTGTTCAGAGGTTCCTTATTTCAGAGCCGGAGGAAAACAGCTCTGCTTATTTGCGGGCTTCGGCCCAGGACTGCTGCGCGGTGGCGACCACTTCGTCCCAGGTCTTCTGACCGGCCAGGTAAGCCTGGATTTCCGCACCCAGGACGTTCTCAGCCCAGCTGGTGGGGCATCCGTTGAACACCCAGGGAGCCACAGTGCCGGCATTGGCGGCTCTGCTCACGGCCTGACCCAGAGGATCGGAGGGCAGGTTGTCGCCGTAGTTGGTGAAGGGAGGAATGAAGCCAAAGTCATTGACAACGATCTTCATGCCTTCCTCGGACTGATACAGCCAATTCAGGAAGTCCTTCGCGATCTTCTTGGTATTCTCATCGCACTGGCTGTTCACCGCCCAATACATGGGCACACCGATCGGGGTATTACCCTCAGAAACGCCCTTCAGGGGCAGAGGGATAATGTCCAGCTTCTGTGCGACTTCGGGATCAACCTCATTGATAACCGGGAACACCCAGTTGCCCTGCTGGATCACGGCGACTCTCTCAATGGCGATACCGCCGCCGGCCTGCATGGAGTAATCCACCGCGTTCAGAGCAGAAGGATTATTGGCATTGGTTGTGTACTTCACTTGGAGGTCGATCAAATCCTTCAGCTGTGCGCCGTAGGTGAACTTGACCTCCTTGGCATTGAAGGCCTCGGTGCAGTTTGCGAACTCCTGTCCCAGAGCAACATTGGAAGTGTGCATACCGGTTACCCACTTTTCCTTGGCGGGATACTCGATAACTGCTTCCAGAGCAGGGAACTTGTCCTTCAGTTCGCCGTTGTCGATCTTGGCCTTCAGCTCAGCAAAAGCCGCGTCAATCTGATCAAAGGTCTTCAGAGAAGCTGCGTCAATGCCTGCTGCTTCAAAGATTTCCTTGTTGTATACGAAGCCGTAGCCCTCGATTGCCATGGGCATGCCGTAGATCTTGCCGTCCTTGGACACATCGTCCAGCAGGCCGCTCACCGTATTTGCAACCCAGGGTTCTGCTGCCAGGTCCTCAAGATTTGCTGCCCAGTCAATGACATCCTGGGGGCCGCCAATGTTGTAAATCGCCGGCTGATCGCTGCTCTGCATCTTGGTTCTCAGTGCTGCGCCGTAGTCATCGCCGCCGCCCACGGTTTCCAGGTTCACCTTCACGCCGGGGTTCAGCTCCATGTACCGCTTGGTTGCCGCGACCAGAGCGTCGTTGATCTCAACCTTGAACTGGAAAATGTTCAGCGTTCCTTCCAGCTTTTCGCCGCTCGCGGCTGGCTGAGCTTCCTCGTTGTTTGCGGGTGCACTGCTGTTTGCGGGTGCGTCATTGGTGGCCGCAGGGCTCTTTCCACATCCCACTGCCAGACCTGCGATCATCACGATGACCAGCAACAAAGCCAATACTCTTTTTTTCATACTGTTTTCCTTTCCTTTCGATCAATATTTTTCCTTTGCGCCAATGCCAGATTCAACAATAAAGCCTGTGAACGGCTCTAACTATTTGTAGCTTTGGCGCAAAAGTATTTACGAGCGTTATTATAACCACGCAATCCTCTTTTGTCAAGACCTTTTGCGCAAAAGGTTTAATTTGCACAGTTTTATTTATCTATTTTGTACATTATCAACAATCTCCTGGCAGCAGAATCGCACCACGATCCGATTCTCGCCAAATCCGGCAATTCTAAAAAAACAGTTGAACTTTCCGGCAATCACAGTATAATAGTAGGAGAAACGCTGTTCAGATTAACATTTGTGGAGATATGTGCGGCTAATGATTCCGAAAGTGGTGTTTTTAAGATGGTGACAATAAAGCAGATCGCGGCAGAACTGGATGTTAGTCCGACGACAGTGTCCAATGTGATCCACGGCAACACAAAAGAAGTATCACCGCAAACCATTCAGCGTGTGCGCAAGAAAATCGAAGAGCTTCAGTACATTCCGAATATGAATGCAAGGTCTCTTGCACGAAGCTCCTCGAAGATGATTGGTCTGATTATTCGGTATCCTACCATGGAAGGAAAGAATGTGGTGCAGGATCCTTTCAACAGTGAGTTGATTGGCGTTATTGAGAATGAAGTGCGGAAGCTCGGTTATTTTCTGATGCTGTACGCATCGGACAAAGCAGATGAGATTCAGAAAATGGCAATTACCTGGAATGTCGACGGCATTATTTCGCTGGGGCTCAATGCCGCCGAGTGCAGGAAAATGAAAGAAAATCTGAAAATTCCCCTTGTTTTTATCGACTGCTATTTTCAGGATGATGACGAATCGTATACAAACGTGGGATTAAAAGACAGGGAATGTGCAAAACGGATAACGGAATATTTAATCGGGATGGGACATAAAAAGATTGCCTTTCTTGCAGACAATCTCGTGGGTGTCGATTATGAGCGCTGGCAGGGATACCGTGAGGCTTTGGAAGAACACCGCATTCCGGTTCAGAAAGACAGTTTTTTTCAAATTGGTTTCGGAACAGCAGGCATTATTGAGACCTATGATAAGGTATTCCGGAGAATAAGTGAATTTACAGCCCTCTTTTTCGCATCGGATTATTATGCATCCTTTGCCGTCAATTACTTCTACGACAAAGGGATCCGGGTGCCGGAGGATATTTCCGTGGTGGGGTTTGACGATAACATTTTTGCCAGAAACACAAGGCCCCGGCTGACAACGATGCGTCAGAACCCAAGCGAAAAGGGCAGAACCGCGGTTGCCCAGGTGCTGCGTCTGATCAAGGGTGAGCGCATCCCTGTTCTTAATATCCGCCTGGACGCCGAATTGGTGATTCGTGATTCGGTCATGGACATCCGAAAGTAAATGGGCAGTCTTTGTCTGCCGCGGAACCATGGGGCAGCTGTCCCAGCACTGCTCCAAATGGCAGAATACCGCATGTTTTGAAAAACAGTATATTTCCTTCGATAATCGCCCCCTTCCGTGGTATACTTCCCATTATTATCCATGGAAGGGGGCGTTCCAGGTGCCTGAGCAAGAGAAAACAGCCATGTGGCATTGCTCTGTCGCCCCATCTGTCAGCGGGCAGGTGCACCACAAAAACAGCACGGGCCGCCTCACAGCGTTGGTGAGGCAGCCCGGTTTTGTATGCAATTACTGCTTGGCCCCGGCGCTGCCGCCGGGTTTGGGGCCGCGTCTGCGGCGGCGGCGATTTGCCGGCTTTTCCGTGGGTGCAGCCTTCTGGGGCGTTTCCTCTGCCGCCTCCTGGGGCGGGGGTGTCTGCTTTGCCTGGGCATCCCCATTTCCCCGGCGGCTCCTACGGTTCCGGGGGCGCGGCGTTTCCGCGGGTTTCCCCTCCCTGGGCTCCTTCTGCTCCGGCTCCTCCACCACAGCCTCCGTGCTGTAGCGGAAGCGAATGGGCTCCAGCAGCGGTTTCTCCGTTTCCGGCTCGGTCTTGCGCACCCGGCGTCCGCTGCCGGAGATAGGGGCGTAATCCGCCGGAATGGGCGGATCGTTCTTCCGGGCCTTGCCGCTGCGCAGGACCGCGATGTCGGTGTTGGCAAATACAGCCACCGTCTCCGGATTTTCCTCCATGCGCACCTTTACCCGCTGACGGAGCAAATCCACCTCCACCACTGTTCCCCGGCCCTCCGGCGTGTCCACAAAGGACTCCGCCTTGGGACTGGTACGGATCAGATCCTCGTAGGCGCCCTGCTCATACTTGAGGCAGCACATCAGCCGCCCGCAGGTGCCGGAAATCTTGGTCGGATTCAGACTCAGATTCTGGGTCTTGGCCATTTTGATGGACACCGGCTGGAAATCATCCAGGAAGCTGGCACAGCAGAAGGGCCGTCCGCAGATGCCGAGACCCCCCACCATCTTGGCCTTATCCCGGACGCCGATCTGGCGCAGCTCAATCCGGGTGTGGAACACAGAAGCCAGACTCTTTACCAGCTCCCGGAAATCCACCCGCTCGTCAGCGGTGAAGTAGAACAGGATCTTTCCGCCGTCGAAGGCAGCCTCGGCGCTGACCAGCTGCATGTCGAGACCATACTCCGTGATCTTCTGCATACACACGTCAAAGGCTCGCTTTTCCCGGACCCGGTTTTCCGCCGCAGTCTTTTCGTCCTGGGCCGTGGCCTTGCGCAGGATCTTACGCAGAGGGGCCACCACTTCCTTGGCCGCCACCGTATGATTGCCGCCGGTGCAGATACCGTACTCCGCCCCCCGGGCAGTGTCCATGATTACATGATCCCCGGTCTGGAATGTCTTTCCGTCCGGATCAAAAAAATACACCTTCTGCCCCGGGCGGAACTGGATGTCCACCACCTCCACCGGGGGAGCAGCCTGATTGACTCGTTCTTCCATTGCTTTGCTCCTTATTCTGGTTCCCTTTCAGGGTTATTCATCGTCCCGGGCCCCGGAGCGTCCATTCCAGGTAGCCGCACACCGCGCCGGGAGAAACATTGCTCTGGGTGTATTCCAGAGCCTTTTGTACATGTGCAATACAATCCAGCAGCTCTTCCCCGGTACGCTCCCGGGCAAGCTGCCTTGCAAGCTTCGAGACTGCCTCAGCGCCGCTGCGGCAAACCAGCGCCTCCTCCAGAAGCGCCTGCCACTGGGCAAGAATTGCCGCCAGATCGTCCCGTTTCCACTTCTCCATGGGAACCAGGACGTTCATAAGCTGCAATGAATCCTTCTCCGACAGCGCCTGAACCAGCGCCGCGGTTTGCGGCAGGGCCGCACCGCCCTCCCGCAGAAGAATCCTCGCCTGCCCAAGGAAGCCGCCGCTTCGCTGCATGGCAGCAGCCAGGTCTTCCCCGCCGGCCTCGGGGAACTCCTTTGCCAGGGCGGAACGGAGCACCGGCTCCGGCAGCGCCTGAAGCCGCAGCTCCACGCACCGGGAGCGGACGGTGGGCAGCAGCTTGTCCGGGTTGTCCGTCAGCAGCAGGAACACGCCGTACTCCGGCGGCTCCTCCAGCACCTTCAGCAGGGCATTCTGCCCCGGCAGTCCCATGTCCTGGGCCCGGGGAAACACGTAGATCTTATGGTCGGACTCGTTGGGCAGGACATACATATCCGCCCGGGCCTGGCGAATCAGCTCCACCGGGACAGTCTTCTTCTCGGGATCATCCACGGTGATGCAGTCGGGATGGTTCCCCTCCGCCACCTTCCGGCAGGGAAGGCAACTGCCGCAGGGTCTGTCCGCACCCTTGCACAGGATGGCCGCTGCCAGGAGCCTTGCGAGGGTTCGCTTGCCGGAGCCCTCCGGCCCGCAGATCAGATAGAAGTGGGAGATATGTCCCCGTGCCAGACTCCGGCTCAGGTTCTCTTTCAGCCGGTCATTGCCCAGCAGCGTTTCAAAGCCCATGGTGTCCTCCTGATACTATAGCATGGTTTTTTCCAATTGTACAGGCTGTTTTTGCAGGTTTTTCCCGGAAAGACACCGGATTCACACCGTGATCTCCCCGGCAAGGCTGGTGGCAAACAGCCTTGCGATCCCCTCCTGGTCATAGCCTTGGCCGATGGCCCACATCAGCTTGGTCATGGCCGCCTCGGAGGTCATATCCCGTCCCTGAATAACCCCCAGCTGCAGCATCCGGCTGCCCACCTGATAGACCGCCAGATCGGCGCTGTCATACAGGCACTGGGTCGTGACCACCACGCTGATACCATCCTCCACACACCGGCGGATGCCCCGCAGACCTTTGTTCAGCACATTGATGCCTCCCAGGCCGAAGGCCTCCACCACAATACCCCGGTAGCCCATGGCTGCCAGCATATCGAACACCGCCGGATTCAGTCCCGGGGTCAGCTTCAGAAGGAATACATTGCTGCTCACCTCTTCCCGGAGAGCCGCCTCCTGCTTTTTTTCCGGCAGGGCAGCGTCTTGCGTTACAAGCCCCCGGTTGCTCACCTGGGCCACGTACCGGGCGTTGATGCTGGCAAATGCGGAAAAGCCCGAGGCCCGGACCTTTACCGCCCGGCAGCCCAGCATCACCTTCCGGTCAAAGGCCAGGAATACCCCGGGCTTTCCGGTGGCCGCCATGGCAAAGGCGGTGCGCAGATTGTCCGGCCCGTCGGAGAGCATATCCGCCAGAGGCAGCTGAGAGCCGGTGAACACCACCGGCACATCAATGCCCGGCAGCATGAAGGTCACTGCCGAGGCGGTGTAGGCCATGGTGTCGGTGCCGTGGGAGACCACGATGCCGTCAAAGCCCTTCCGCTTTTCAAAAATGGCCCGGGCGATCAGCTTCCATTCCTCCGGGGAAATGTTGGACGAATCCAGACAGATCACGTCCTCCACGGTGATGTCATAGTAGGTGCGCAGCTGCTCCAGCTCCCGCTCCATCACATCTGAGCGCCGGGGCTCCAGTCCTTCCCCGCCGGGAACGGAGGCAATGGTGCCGCCGGTGGTGAGAAGGAGAATCCTTTTCTTCTTATCCATAGAACCTTCTTTTCCTGATTTACAGTGACCCGATAAACCGCTCCATCCGGTCAAGACCGGTTTCCAGCGACTCGTCCGAACAGCAGTAGGACAGGCGGATGAAGCCCTCCGCCCCGAAGCAGCTTCCCGGGACGGCAGCCACCCCGCCCTCCCGGATCATCCGGGTGCAGAAGGTGCCGCTGTCCATGGAAAATCTGCGGATATCGGCGAAAACGTAAAACGCCCCCTCCGGCTCCGGAAAGGAGATGCCCATTTCCCGCAGCCGCCTGCAGACAAAATTCCGGCGGCGGCGGTAGGTTTCCCGCATGGCGGTGGTGTCCTCCCCAAGGGCGGCAGCCGCTGCCGTCTGGACAAAGGTGGGCACTGCCGTGATCTGCGCGGCGCTGAGCAGCAGCAGCCGCTCCATCACATAGTCCGGGCAGGTCAGATACCCGACCCGCCAGCCGGTCATGGCATAGGGCTTGGAAAAGCTCTGGCACAGGATCAGCTGCTCCTGGAGCTCCCCGTCCAGGCTCAGATCCGGGCAGGAATCCACGTAGCAAAGCTGCTGGTACACATTGTCACAGACCACAAAGATGGGTCTTCCCAGCACGGCCTGCTTCACTGCCTCCATGCTCTCCCGGCTGAACACAATGCCCGTGGGATTGCAGGGGGAGTTGATGACGATGGCCTTGGTTCTGGGGGTGATGGCATCGTTCAAAGCCTGGGCATCAATCTGAAAGCCGGTTTTGGAGACATCCAGGGCGACCATTTTTGCCCCGGCAATCTGGGCAATGGTCTCATACAGCACGAAGGCCGGGGTGGGCACGATGATCTCGTCCCCGGGATTCAGAATGCCGAGAAGGGCGGTAAACAAGGCATGACAGGCCCCCACAGTGATGAGCACCTGCTCCGGGCGCACCGCGTGGCCCCGGCGGGTCTCAAAATCCGCCACTGCCTGGCGCAGCTCCGCCGTACCCTGGTTGGGGGCATAGTGGGTCTGGTTCTCCGCCAGAGCCTGTACGGCCGCGGCCTTGATGGTCTGCGGCGTATCAAAGTCCGGCTCTCCCAGGGTCAGCATCACGCAGCCGGGGGTTGCCCGGCCCAGATTGGTATACACCCGGATCTGGCTCCGGGTCAGTGCAGACAGGTTTTGATTCAAGGGTATCATATCTCGTTCTCCGCAATCGATTCAAAAAAGTCGGCGCCGCCCATGAGGGCCGCTTCGTCAAAGTCAAAGGTATCGGCGTGGAGGGCAGGCACATCTCCCACCCCCAGGAAGAAAAACAGCCCGGGAAGGTACCTCTGGTACCAGGAAAAGTCCTCGGCCGTCATGCTGGGCTCTGCCAGCTCGTCAAAGGGCACGGCCCTCCTGACCCGGTCATACAGGTCCTTTGGATTCATCACCGCCGGGTATCCGCTGCTGAAATGCAGCTTCACCCTGCAGCCGAACCGGCGCATCACTTCCTCCGCCAGGGAGCGGAGCCCATTTTGCATTCCCTCAAACACCTCGTCCTGAAATGCCCGCAGGCTTCCTTCCAGCCGGGTGTGCTCGGACAGGGCATTTCGCACCGTGCCGCTTTGGAGCTTTCCGAATTTCAGCAGACGGAAGATTCCCTCCGGCAGCCCGCGCTCCATTTCCAGTGCGCCCCGGTAAAATTCCATCCCCGCTTCCAGAGCGTCGATGCCCTGGCTGGCCTTGGCAATGTGGGAAGACTTCCCATAGATGTCCACATCCACCTCACAGGAGCGAGCCATCAGCTCCTGGGCTCTGCTGAACACCCTGCCTGCCGGAAGCCCCGGCCACAGGTGCAGACCAAAGATGGCCTTGACCTTGTACCGGACAAAGACTCCGGTCTCACACAGGTCCCTTGCTCCGCCGGTGGTCTCCTCGGCGGGCTGGAACACCAGCAGCACATTGTGGGGCAGGTCTTTCTTTTTGCTCAGCCGCCGGGCCAGCTCCAGCAGGATCGCCATGTGGCCGTCGTGGCCGCAGGCGTGCATACAGCCAGGATGGTTCGACTGATAGTCCGCGCCGGTGCGCTCGGCAATGGGAAGGGCATCGGCATCCGCACGAAAGGCGATAGCCGTGTCTTTCCCAAAATCAAACCAGGCCCCGAGGGCCCCTTCCATGGGAGAAAACACACGGCAGCTCAGCCCCTCCAGCCCATGGGTCAGGTATTCCATTGTCTGAGGAAGATGACGGTCCAGCTCCGGAATCCGGTGCAGCGCCCGCCTGTCCTGGGTCAAATCCATGGTTTTTCCCCCTTTCCATTCCCGGATATTATATGTCAAAAGCAAAACAAAGTCAATTTCCGTCTTGCGTTCCGGGGAGAAAGATGCTACCATAGGGAAAACACAACGCAAGGAGCTGTTTGCATGAACGCGCAGGAAATCATTGAATACATCCGCACCTCGGAAAAGAAGACCCCGGTAAAGGTCTACGTCTGGGAGGAGGCCCCGGTTGCCTTCCCCGGCTGCCACGAATTCCCGGCGGGCGAGGGCTGCAAGATCGTCTTCGGCGACTGGAAGGACGTTGCCCCGGTTCTTGCCGCCAACACCTTCCGCCACATTGAAATCGAGAACAACTGCCGCAACTCCGCCATCCCCATGCTGGATCTGAAGGACATCCCCGCCCGCATCGAGCCGGGTGCCATCATCCGGGAGCAGGTGCAGATCGACAGAAACGCCGTCATCATGATGGGCGCCATTGTGAACATCGGCGCGGTTGTGGGCGAAGGCACCATGATCGACATGGGCGCTGTTCTGGGCGGCAGGGCCACCGTTGGCAAGCACTGCCACGTGGGAGCCGGTGCCGTGCTGGCTGGCGTGGTGGAGCCCGCCTCTGCAACCCCTGTCATTATTGAGGACAACGTGCTCATCGGCGCCAACGCCGTGGTCATCGAGGGGTGCCGGGTGGGCCACGATGCCGTGGTGGCTGCCGGTGCCGTGGTGGTGGAGGATGTCCCCCCGGAAACCGTGGTGGCAGGCTGCCCCGCCCGGGTCATCAAGCGCAAGGACGAGAAGACCGCCGGGAAGACCGCCCTCATCGACGCCCTGCGTACCCTTTGATCTGTTTCGCGCCATTCAGAGAAAATCTGAGTGGCGCGTTTTTTTGACACATCCTTCCCCCTCCCGGAATACCATGGGATGAGCGGCGATGCTCGAAATTATGGTGCGGAGGGAATCGATATGTGTAACAACAATAACGGTCTGTGCGGATGCCTGAACAACAACTGGTGGTGGATTATCATCCTGGTTCTGCTGTTCTGCAACTGCGGCAACGGCGGCTGCTACGAGGGCAATAACAACTGCGGCTGCTGCTAAAGCACAGCCATACAAATGAACCGGGCGGCCAGCATGGCCGCCCAATTTCGTATGCAGATGATTACTTTGTTCCGAAGATCCGGTCGCCGGCGTCGCCCAGACCGGGGACGATGTAAGCACGCTCGTTGAGCTTCTCATCCACAGCAGCCAGGTACATCTCCACATCGGGGTGGGCCTCCTGGACAGCCTTGACGCCCTCGGGGCAGCCGATGATGTTCATCATAATGATGTTCCGGCAGCCGTGCTGCTTCAGAAAATCGATGGCGGCGATGGCGCTGCCGCCGGTGGCCAGCATGGGGTCCACCACAAACACCACCCGGTTTTCCACATCCTCGGGCAGCTTGCAGTAATACTCCACAGGCTTGTGGGTCTCGGGATCGCGGTACAGACCGATGTGGCCGATCTTGGCAGAGGGGATCAGTGCAACCATGCTGTCCACCATGCCCAGGCCCGCCCGGAGAACCGGCACGATGGCCAGCTTCTTGCCGGAGAGCATACGGCACTTTGCCTCGGCCACCGGGGTCTGTACGGTCACTTCGGTGGTGGGCAGATTCCGGGTGGCCTCATAGCACATCAGGCCCGCGATTTCGCCTACCAGCTCCCGGAACTCCTTGACGGGGGTCTCCTTATCCCGGAGGATGGCCAGCTTGTGCTGAATCAGAGGATGATCAAGTACGTGTACATTCGCCATGATGAAAAACTCCTTCTATCTGCAAAAATGTAAAAAACATGGGATCACAGTTTCTTTTGCCGCTCCATCTTTTCCCGCTCCGCCTGACTCAGACGCAGGTAGTTGGGAACCAGCGAGGCAGCGTCTCCGGCCCTGCCCTGGGCAATCTCCCTGGCGGCCAGTACCGCCACACCGGAGGAGCGCTGATGCATCCGGTGCTCCGGGGGCAGAATCAGGCCCGGCACTTCCTCCCGCAGCGTATTATAGCACAGATTGCTCCCATCGCCAACAAGAAAAATGGGGCCATCCAGCGCCAAAAGCTCTTTTTTCAGTTCCTCCAGGGAAATGGCCCGATCCTCTGTCCGGCGGTGCAGTTTTCCCTCCTCTGCCCGGAACAGGGCGTTGTACATCTGGCTCCGCCGGGCATCCATGCAGGCACAGACCCAGCCCTGGGGGATTCCCAGCCAGCAGGCCATGGCCTCCAGGGTGCTCACCCCATAGCAGGGAAGCTCTGCTCCCCAGGCGTAGCCCTTGGCTGCCGCCACGCCGATGCGCACACCGGTAAAGGAGCCCGGCCCGGCAGCCACCGCCACCGCATCCGGCTTTCCGCAGGAGGCGATCAGCCCTTCCGCCATGGTCATCAGAGTCTGGCTGTGGGTCACGCCGCTGTTGCAGTAGCTCTCCGCCAACAAACGCCCATCCTCCGCCATAGCAACAGATGCAGCCTTGGCACTGGTCTCAAAGGCTAAGATTTTCAAGGAAGTCCCCTCCCTCCAATGTAATGCAGCGGCTGTCCTCGTCCAGACGGCGGATCGTCACCACCACCGCCTGCTCCATGGCCTCGGCCACGTTCTCGCTCCATTCCACGGCGCACACGCCGCCCCGATCCAGATAGTCCTCCCAGCCGATGTCAAACAGGTCATCCGCCGATGCCAGGCGGTACATATCGAAGTGGAACAGCGGGAGCCGCCCGGAAATGTATTCATTGACGATGGTGTAAGTGGGGCTGGTGACAGTCTCGGTACACCCCAGGCCCCGGGCAAGCCCTCTTGTAAAGGCGGTCTTGCCTGCCCCCAGGCCGCCCCGGTAGGCAATCACCGTCCCGGGGGGGACAATCCGGCCCAGGGCCGCCCCCACCGCCTCGGTCTGGGCGGGAGATTTTGTGGTAAACTTCATGTGCATTCTCTCCGGCTCATTGGTTGTTCTGCGCCAGCCGCGCCGCCTGATCGGCGGTTGCCAGTGCGTTGATGATCTCATCCAGGTCGCCGTCCATCACTGCGTCAATGCGGTACAGCGTCAGGTTCACCCGGTGGTCGGTGACACGGCCCTGGGGAAAGTTGTAGGTACGGATGCGCTCATTACGCATTCCGGTTCCCACCTGGCTCCGGCGCAGACCGGAATGCTCGCTCTCCAGCCGCTCCTGCTCCTGCTCATAGAGCTTGCTGGCCAGCATCCGCATACATTTTTCCCGGTTCTGCACCTGGCTGCGCTCCTCCTGACAGGCCACCACAATACCTGTGGGCTTGTGGATCAGCCGGACGGCGGAGGAGGTCTTGTTGACGTGCTGACCGCCGGCGCCGCTGGCCCGGTAGACCTGCATCTCAATATCTCCGGGGTTGATGCTCACATCCGCTTCCTCCATCTCCGGCAGTACGGCCACCGTGGCAGTGGAGGTGTGGATGCGGCCCCCGGACTCCGTCTCCGGTACCCGCTGGACACGGTGGACACCGGACTCGTACTTGAGCCTGGAATAGGCCCCCCGGCCCTCCACCACGAAGTCCGCTTCCTTCACGCCCCCCAGCTCCGTTTCGTTGTAGTTGAGGAGGGACACATTCCAGTTCATTTTTGCCGCATACATGGTGTACATCCGAAACAAACTGTGGGCAAACAGGGCGCTTTCCTCCCCGCCGACACCGCCCCGGATCTCCACAATGACATCCTTTTCATCGTTGGGGTCCTTGGGAAGAAGCATGATCTGAAGCTCGGAATACAGCTTTTCCTTCTGTTCCTTTGCCCTGGAAAATTCCTCCTGGCACAGCTCCTTCATGTCCGGATCGGCCATCAGCTCCTGGGCTTCCTGCATATCCGCCTGGGCCTGCCGGTAGCTCTGCCAGGCGTTCACAATGGGCTCCAGGTCATTCTTTTCCCGCAGCAGCCTGGCCGCCTTTTTCGGGTCGGAATAGAAATCCGGCTGCTCCGATTTGGCGCAAAGCTCCTCGTATTTGTTGCAAAGGGCCTGAAGCTTTTCCTCCATGGGTTCCTCCATTTTTTAATGATTTTTCCACACATAGCCCGCATGCTTTGCGGGAATGTTAGCTATGCAAATCAAGAAATTCATCTTATACACTATACTCTATTTTTCCTTCCGCGTCAAATGGGAATACGCGAAAGCTGCAATTTTCTTTTCAGGAGGGCATGACCATGGGGCGGCGACTGGCGGCGGTTCTTCTTTCCCTTTCCTTTCTGTGTCTGCCTGCCGAGGCGCGGCAGACGAAATACGTGGCCCTGACCTTTGACGACGGCCCTTCCGGACGATTTACCCGGCAGCTGCTGGACGGCCTCCATGAGCGGGGGGTAAAGGCCACCTTTGCTCTGTGCGGCTACCGGATAAAGGATGACCCGGAGCTGACCCAGCGGATTTTTCAGGAGGGACACGAGATTGCGCTGCACGGCTACTCTCACAAGAACATGCAGGGCATGAGCCGCCGGGACGTGGCCCAGGAGCTGCTGAGTACCGCCCAGCTTCTGCCCGAAGGATGCAGCCCGGTGTTTCTCCGGCCGCCGGGAGGCTGCTGCAGCGATGCCGTCCGGCAGGTGGCTGAGGCCCGGGGCCTTGCCATCCTCAGCTGGTCGGTGGACCCCCGGGACTGGGCCACCCATGACACCTCCGCCATAGAGAAGGCCGTGCTGAAAAGCATTCAGGATGGAGACATCGTGCTGCTGCACGACATGTCCCTCAGTTCCGTGAAGGCCGCGCTGGACATTGCCGACACCCTGCTGGAAGAGGACTTTGAGCTGGTCACCGTCTCGGAGCTTGCCCGCCTGCGGAGAATCAAGCCCAGGCCCGGAAAGGTGTATACCCATTTCCCCTGACAAATACAGCGCACTTTTCGGGGCTTTCCCCAAAAAGTGCGCTGGTTGAATCACAAACCGTTTTCAGATTATCGGGGTTCATCAGCAATAGGCGCATCATCCTCGGCTCCCTCCCTGAGGGAGCTGTCGCATAGCGACTGAGGGCGTGCCCTCCGTTCGTGAGCGATCATTCCCGCGACACCCCCTCAGTCAAGGCTTAAGCCGTGCCAGCTCCCCCAGAGGGGGAGCCGAGTCCGTTGGGTAAACGTTTTTGCTGCATATCAGTTGGCCTGGTTTTCAAAGGAGGTGACTTCCTTGGCGGCGTCCATCTCATAGTAGGCCATGAGGATCTTTTCCGCCGCTACGCCCAGAGTGGAACCGTGGGCGATCTTTTCGCCGTACATGGCAATGGCCACATCCGGCTCGGTCTCTCCCACCCGGTGGGCAAAGCACACAAACGCGCCATGGTCAGAGCCGCCGGAGGCGTGCTCGGCGGTGCCGGTCTTGGCATAGACCACAACCTCGTTGGCCATGGGCCAGACGTCGGGGTACAGGTCGTTGACACCGCCGAAGTAGGACGATGCCGTACCGCCCATAGTGGTGACGACCTTGCGCATACCCTGCCAGTAGGTGTCCACCGTGGTCCACTGCAGTTCCATCTGGTTCATGATCTGGGGCTCATTCTGGAAGATCAGCGTCCGGTAATCCGAGGACACCACGCGGCTGAGGAAGGTGGCTTTCATCCGGGTACCCTTGTTGGCAAGGGTGGAGGCATACACTGCCAGCTGCAGGGGTGTGTACCGGTTTTCGCCCTGGCCGATAGCGCCCAGAACACGGTCGCCTGCGCCCCAGCGGGAGTCGTTGCCGGAGCCGTAGACCTTGATTTTCTGCTCGGGGGTGTTGTTGGCGCCGATTTTTTCATACAACTCAATGCCGGTGGGCACGCCCAGTCCCAGGGCCTGGGCGGTGTCGCGAACCATTTCCCAGGTGCACAGGTCGCCCAGCTCGTAGAAGAAGTAGTTGCAGGAGTAGCAAAGGGCCAGGGTGCCGTCAATATCGCCGTGGGTACCGCCCTTGCTGGAGGAGTAGTACAAGCACACAGGTGCAAAGCCCTGATCCTGGTACTTCCGGTACATACCTTCGTCCCGGATGATGGTGCCGTAGGGGTGGATGACCTCGCCCTTGCTGTTCCGGTTCTCCATGGCAGCTATCAGGGTACACATCTTAAAGGTGGAGCCCGGGGCGTACTCGGCACCGAAGGCCCGGTTGAAGAAGGGCTTCAGCGGGTCTTCCTCGATTTTCTTCCAGTCCTCATACAGGGTGGACAGGTCGTAGGTGGGGTAGCTGGCGCAGGCCAGGATGTTGCCGGTCTTGCACTCCATGACGATCACCGCCGCACCCTGGGCATCCAGACCTTCCTTCTCATTCTGGGCGCCCTTGATATTGATGGCGGGGTCTACCAGATTCTGCATTACCTCGGCAATGGCATCCTCTGCCGCCTCCTGAATGGAGATATCCAGGGTGGTCTCCACGTTGTTGCCGGCGATGGGCGTATGGAGCTTGTAGGTGCCGTCCTCCAGCTTTTCATTCCAATAGTACTGCCGGACAATGGCGCCATCCTTATTAACGATATCCACGCGGGTACCGTCGATGCCGTGAAGGTAGCCTTCGAAGGCCTGTTCAAAGCCGGACTGTCCCACCATGGCATCCATGGAGTAGCCCTGCTCCTTGAATTCCTCCCACTGGGCCTTGCTCATGCCGCCAAGATACCCCAGCACATGAGCTGCATACTTGGTGTGGTACTCCCGGACGGTGGAGGATTCCACCATCAGGCCGGGGGTATTCAGCTCCAGCAGCGCCGACAGGTTCTCGTCGGATACGTCTTCCAGGAAGGTGTAGGTGGGCAGGTTGGTGATACCACGCAGGTCAAATTCATAGCGGAAGCCAATGATTGCACGGGCATCCTCATCCGACCATTCTTCCGGAATCTTGTAGCGGGCGCGCATCTTCTCCACCAGCAGGGGGGCCGTAATGTCGGAGTCCAGGCTCCGGTCCACCATGAACAGCTGGAAGTTGTTCTGCCAGGAGGAGTTCAGGGAGGTCAGGGTGTAGACAAAGGGCCGCTCCTTGGTAACAGGGAAGTGGTCGTTGTATTCAATGCCCAGCTCCTTGCATTTCTGAACCAGCTTGTAAAGCTCCTCATTGACACCGGGGTTGGACTTGATAACGTAGTGGTTGAACACCAGATCGTAGGAGGCGCGGTTGCCCACCAGGACATTTCCGTTCCGATCCAGAATATCTCCCCGGGCGGCACGGACAGTCGTCATGGTGGTATACACCTGGGTATTGTCGGTGTTGCCGTTGGTCTCCACGATCTGGATTATAAACAGCCTAAAGGCAAACAGTGCCAGAACAAATCCAAAAATCAGCAACAGAACTGCAGCCCGGAAACGGCTTACTCTTTCCATGTATCTCCTCCGATAATGCTGATTCTCTCAAGAACCGAATACAGCGGGATCAGCGCCAGGGCGCTGTACAGCCCCGTAAATACGAACACAGGAAACCGGGGCAATATGGTTCTGCCGGCGGCGAGGCCGGAGATGAACACACCGATCTCGTATGTCACCAGGGCTATTCCGGTACAGGCCACCATGGAGCCCTTGCTCCGATGCAGATACATCTGCCGCAGCATCACCGTTATGGTGCCCAGGATGGTGAGAATGCCGACGCTGTAGGGCCCCGGCGAGGAGCCGGTAAAATAGTAGACAGTGGACGAAACCAGCAGAAACAGGCTTCCCACCCGGGTGCCTTCCAGCATGGCAATGAGCAGGAGGACACACACCGGCAGATCTGTGGTGGCACCGAACAGCCGAAGCTGACTCATGACCACGTCCTGCACCACCAGTGCGGCCAGAAAGGTCATGGCGTACAGGAACCACTTGAGAATCTCCTGCTTCTGCTGCCGGGAGAGGCGGACAGTCTTGGAGAAGGTGGAGGGGTTGACATCGGGCTTAAAGTCCTGGATCGTCTTGCGTTTGAAAATCATTGGCGTTTTCCTCAGCCCAGGGGCATAGTGGCGATGGTTGTTTCATCCGTGGTCGACTCGCCGGTCTTGCCCTGGGCGGCTGCAGTCTCTTCCTCGGTGGTGTAGTCGGTGATGATGAAAATCTGCTCCAGAGAGTTGATGTCTGCGGCGGGGTCCAGCAGGGCGTACTTGGCAACGCCGGTCTCCTCAAAGCCTGCGTCCACAACGTAGCCCATAATCAGGCCCCGGGGGTACACGGTGGAGCCGGAGGTCACCACCTGGTCCTGATTCCGGATGATGGCGGCGGAGGGCAGGTAGTTCATCTGCAGCAGGGAACGGTTGTTTTCCACGTAGCCGCCCCGCACCATGCCGTTATAGCCGGAGGTGGCGATGGTGCCGGAGATCTCCAGGGTGGAGTCCAGGACGGTGGTGATCTCCGCCCAGTTGAGCCCCACGGCTGTCACCAGGCCTACCACCTGGCCGTTGGCGGTGATGGCACACAGGTTCTCCTGAATTCCGGCATTGGTTCCCCGGTTAATGGTCAGCTTGCTTTCCCAGTCGGTGGAGCTCCAGCCGATGATATAGGCATCCACCAGCTTGTAATCCTCATGGGTCTTCTTCAGATCCAGCAGGGTACGCAGACGCTCATTCTCGCGGGAGACGGAGTCAGCCTGACGGGCCACGTCCTCCATCTCGGCGATCCGCTTTTCCAGCACCTCGTTCTCTGCGGCCAGCGCTTCATAGCGGAACATATAGCCGTAATACTTTTCGGCAGCGCTGGTCAGGGCCGTGCCGGCAGACCGGAAGGGGGCCAGAATTCCCTGCACCACTGTATCCAGCGGTGTGCTGCTGGATACGCCGCTGATAATGGCCAGAGCCGCCGCCACCAACACCGCAGCCAGAAGTACGATCTTCACTCTGGTGCTGAACAGATTTCTCATACAGTATCCTCCATAGCCCCCAGCTTCACCAGCGTCTCGTAGAGACGGCAGACCGGGAGCCCCATTACATTATAATAATCTCCTGTCATTCCCCGGCAGAACAGGGCCGCCCCGCCCTGGATGCCGTAGCCGCCTGCCTTGTCCATGGGCTCTCCGGAGTCTGCATAGGCGCCGATTTCCTCCTCGGTCAGGGGCCGGAAATGCAGCTGCGTCACCTCGGTAAAGGTTTCGCAGCCCCCAGGGGCAAGCACGGTGCAGCCGGTCATGACCTGGTGATCCCGGCCGGAGAGCATCCGGAGCATCTGCCTGGCCTCCTCCGGGGAATGGGGCTTGCCCAGCACCCGGCCCTGGCAGACCACGATCGTGTCCGCCGCGATCACCGTCTGTCCCGGCTCCCGGGGAACGGCCTCCGCCTTGCAGCGGCTGACCCGGGCCACCTCGGCAAAGGGTGGCTTCCCGGGATCCATGGTTTCGTCCACGTCCGCCGGGCACACATCAAAGGGAATATGCATCAGAGCCAGCAGCTCCCGCCGCCGGGGAGACCCGGAGGCCAGAATAAATGGTTTCATGGGCTATCCTCTCACAATAAAATGAACAATCATTGAAAGAACAATGAACAGATGGGATTTATATTTTACTCCACGCCCCGCAGGTACAGGCCGCGGGTGCAGGCGCCGGGGTCAAAGGGCTCCGGATTCAGGTAGTCCGCCAGAATCCGGTCCACCTCCCGGGCATTCTCCGTGGTGAAGTACAGCCTGGCGGCCCAGATGCCCAGCTTTGCCAGGTCATCCTGCCGGTCCAGCCAGCTGAGCTTCTTGCCATTGAGCAGAACGCTGCGGCAGCTGCTGCCGTCCCGGATGATGGGAAAATCCGCGCCGGTCTTGTCCGTGAGCTTGGCAGGTGCCATATCGCAGGTACACTCCAGGTTGCGGCCCCGGATCAGGCATTGCTCCGTCACCATCAGCGGCAGGCGGCCGTAGGCAATGAGCTCCGTGTCCACCGCCTTGCCCATATCCCGGATCTGGGGCAGGGTCATCTCAAAGCTGGCCGTGACCGTAGCCATTTCCAGCGCCCGCATCATCTCCATGGCTGTGGAGTTGTAGATATTCAGGCCAAAGTCTCCGTGCAGCCGCATCCCAGCCTCCCGGACGCAGGACAGCAGCCCCAGGTTTCCCACCAGAGCGTCCCTGACCCCCAGCTCCCGCAGATGCTTCAGTCCGGCTGTGAGCCGTGGCATCTCGCCGTCGTGGACGATCCGGGGCAGGGCCACTGCCAGCCGTCCCCGGCGCACCAGCCGGACTGTCATCTCGTCATCCGCCAGCAGAATATGGGCGGGGACATACAGCATAGCCGTCTCCGTGTTGAGAAGGCCCGGGGTCAGCTGCTCCCGGGTGGTGACCTGGACGGTAAGACCGGGGAGCTCTCTGGTATTTTTGTAGGTTGGAAGGGCCTTGGGCTTGCGGATGGGGGAGTCCTCCCGCCGGGCCCGCAGCGCCGTCAGCTGATTCAGCACGTCCCGGCGCATGGCGTTGATGGCGGCAGCGGAGACCATCAGCCCCGGCTCCACATGGGTGCGCACCGAAACCGGACGGAAGGGTGTTCCGCCGGTCTTGGCAACCCGCTGGGCCAGCATCTGGCCGGTGAGGGGCAGGGTTCTTGCCAGCTCCGGCCTGGGGCCGTTGGAGCGGACGGTTCTGCCCTCCGGGTCGGTAGCGGTGAGGTAGGTGCCATCCACCCCCACATAGGCGTAGAACTGCAGATCCACCAGGGCGGTCTCCCCGGTCTCATAGGAGGCCCGGGCCGCCTGAAGCCACTTCTCATCCTCCTGGGTGTTCTCCCGGATGCCGAACATGTTCTCGTCCACCCGTCCGGTGTAGTAACCATCGGTGAAGCCCTGGCGGTTAAAGGCGGTCATCAGCGCATCCATCATAGGCTGGGTCACGTTTCGTTCGTCCAGGGCCTTGCGGTAGACGGCGGTAACGGTGGCCACATACTCCGCCCGCTTCATCCGGCCCTCCAGCTTCAGGGATCTGACGCCCATCTGCTCCAGCTCTTCCAGATACTGCACCAGGCAGTTGTCCTTCAGGCTCAGGGGGTACTTTTCCTCCCAGCGGGCATAGCCGTAGCTCTGACGGCAGGGCTGGGCACAGCGGCCCCGGTTGCCGGAGCGGCCTCCGATCATGGCGGACATATAGCACTGTCCGGAGTAGCACATGCACAGAGCGCCGTGGACAAACACCTCGATCTCAATGGGAGAATTGGCACAGATATAGCGGATCTCCTCCCGGCTCAGCTCCCGGCTGAGCACCACCCGCCTAAGGCCCATGGCGGCGCAAAGCTGGACACCGGCCAGGGAGTGAATGGTCATCTGGGTGGAGCCGTGGACCGGAACCTTGGGGGCAATCTGGCGGCACAGCTGCACCACCCCCAGATCCTGGACGATGAAGGCATCGATATTGTTCTGGGCGGCATGGCGGATCAGCTCCGCCACCTCCTTCATCTCCCGGTCTGTCACCAGGGTGTTGATGGTCAGGTGTACCTCCACGCCACGGACATGGCAGTATTTGATTGCCTCCACAAGGGTCTGGGGGGTAAAGTTCTTTGCGCTCTGGCGGGCGTTAAAGTTGCCGCAGCCCAGGTAAACCGCATTGGCTCCGTTCTGAACCGCTGCCCGAAGGGACTCCATGGAGCCCGCAGGTGCCAGTAATTCCATCATATATTTCTCTCCGTTCCGGCTAAGCATACTTCTTCATTGTATAGTTGGATACATTATAGCACAACTGCCGAAAAAGTTCCACCCTTTCCGGAAAAATAATCATCCGGCAGCTTGACATTTGGATATTTTGCGGTATGCTGATGGAAAATGACAATGGTTTCCAAGGGAGGAAAGCAGTATGTGGATTCTCTTCGCCCTGGGCTCTGCGCTGTTCGCGGGCCTGACCTCTATCCTTGCCAAATGCGGCATCCGAAAAACCGACTCCACCCTAGCAACTGCCGTGCGCACCGTGGTGGTGCTGGCCTTTTCCTGGCTGATGGTGTTCGTTGTGGGCTCCCAGAGCCAGCTGACCCGGATTCCAGGCAAAACGCTCCTGTTTCTGGTGCTGTCCGGCCTTTCCACCGGTGCCTCCTGGCTGTGCTACTTCCGCGCCCTGCAAAGGGGGGACATCAACAAGGTGGTTCCCATTGACAAGTCCAGCACCGTGCTGACCATTGTGCTGGCCTTTGTCCTGCTGGGAGAGACACCGGATGTCTATAGTCTGGCAGGGGTGGTGCTGATTCTGACGGGCACCCTGCTGATGGTGGAGCGGAAAGCATCTTCCGTCTCCGGCGGGAAGGGCGGCGGGTGGCTGCTGTATGCGCTGCTCAGCGCGGTCTTCGCCAGCCTGACCTCCATCCTGGGCAAAATCGGCATCTCCGGAATCGAATCCAACCTGGGCACCGCCATCCGCACCGGCGTGGTGCTGGTGATGTCCTGGGTCATGGTCTTCGTCACCCGGTCGGGCGGCCAGATAACGCACATCCCCGGGCGGGAGCTGCTGTTCATCTGCCTGTCCGGCCTTGCCACCGGCGCTTCCTGGCTGTGCTACTACCGGGCGCTGCAGGAGGGCCCCGCCAGTGTGGTGGTTCCCATTGACAAGCTGAGCATTCTGGTGACCATCGCCTTCTCCCGGCTGGTGTTCGGCGAGCGGCTGTCCGGGAAAGCCGCCGTGGGTCTGGCCGCCATCACAGCCGGAACCGTCGTCATGCTGATCCCCCGGCTTTTGGGCTGAAAAATTCCCCACAGGGGCATTGCCGCCTCTGTGGGGAATCGGTTTTTGCAGCCTTATTTCATAAATTTATCGATGGCCTGGCACAGATCGTCCACCGCTTCGGTGTCCCCGGCCGCCACCGCGTCCACCATGCAGTGGCGCAGATGATCCTTCAGAATGACCTTGCCGGTGTTGTCCAGAGCAGAGCGCACCGCCGCCAGCTGGATGAGCACCTCGGAGCAGTCCTCCCCCGCCTCTACCATCCGCCGCACCTTTTCCAGGTGGCCGATGGCCCTGGACAGGCGGTTGATCACAGCCTTCTGATTTTCATGCACATGGGTATGGGAGTGGGCGATCCCATGGGCGTGGAGATAGGCATGGTCATGACGCTGTTCTTCCGACATAGGCCGTTCCCCCTTCCTTTTTGGTTATTATACCTCCAATTTCCCCTGTTTTCAACCCCCGCCGGGGGATACGGACAAAGGCAAAGCTCAGAAAATCTATTTGCAAATTATTATCATTTGCATCTTGACAAAAAGCCTGAATCGTGCTATACTCAGGGCGTAAACAGAAACCTCTGATCCGATGGGTTCGGGCTGGCCACGGATTCAGAGCATCCCCAGCAGCCTGCATACGGAAGACAGGAGGTGCCCATGGAAGCTGCCACGAAGCAATTTCGCAAGCGCAACGCCATTCTCGCCTGCCTGCAGCGAACCCATAACCACCCCTCGGCAGAGATGGTCTACGACATGCTCCGTCAGGAGTATCCGGACATTTCCCTTGCTACGGTGTACCGGAACCTGGCCCGGTTCAAGAGCCAGGGGCTGGTCAACAGCGTGGCCACTGTGGGGGGTGCGGAGCGGTTCGATGCCGTAATGGCGCCCCACGTTCACTTCATCTGCACCGGCTGTGACGCAGTCATGGATCTGCCGCAGATGGAGCTGCCCCAGAGCCTGCGCGCGGAAGCGGAGCGAACCTCCGGCTGCTGCGTCCAGGACTGCCGCCTGACCTTTACCGGTCTGTGCGAAAGGTGCAAAACCCGTAATCCCTGAGGGGCTTCCTATGGGAGCTTCCCCAAAAAATTCTTAACAATGGAGGAAATCATTATGAAGAAGTTTGTATGTCCCGTCTGCGGCTACGTCTACGAAGGCGAGTCCATCCCCGAAGGCTTCAAGTGCCCCGTCTGCAAGGTGGACGGCTCCAAGTTCAAGGTCATGGAAGAGGGCAAGCTGGCTGCCGAGCATGAGTACGGCATCTACGCCAAGACCGTGAAGAACAACCCCGACATCTCCGAAGAGGACAAGAAGTTCATCTTTGAGCAGCTGATGGCCAACTTCAACGGCGAGTGCAGCGAGGTCGGTATGTACCTGT
>CALYRG010000029.1 GCA_945482615.1 uncultured Clostridia bacterium
ATGCCCGTCAACTGGTGCACCAGCTGCAAGTGCGTCCTGGCCAACGAGGAAGTGGTGGAGGGCGTGTGTGAGCGCTGCGGCGCTCCGGTCATCCGCAAGGAAAAGAGTCAGTGGATGCTGCGCATCACCAAATATGCCGACCGCCTGATCGATGATCTGGAGGACGTGGACTACATTGAGCGGGTCAAGACCCAGCAGATCAACTGGATTGGCAGGAGCCACGGCGCCGAGGTCAAATTCCGCTCCACCCTGGGTGACGAGATTGTGGTCTACACCACCCGCCCCGACACGCTCTTTGGCGCTACTTATATGGTGCTCTCCCCGGAGCACGCCCTCATTGCCAAGTGGATGGAGAAGCTCAGCAACGCCGATGAGGTCAAGGCATATCAGGCTGCCGCTGCTGCCAAGTCCGATCTGGAGCGCACCGAGCTGAACAAGGAAAAGACCGGCGTGAAGCTCCAGGGCGTTATGGGTATCAACCCGGTGAACGGCAAGCAGATTCCCATCTTCATTTCTGACTATGTTCTGGCAACCTACGGTACCGGCGCCATCATGGCCGTGCCTGCCCATGATGAGCGGGACTGGGATTTCGCCAAGGCCTTCGGCTGCGAGATTATTGAAGTGGTGGCTGGCGGCAATGTCCAGGAGGCAGCCTTCACTCTGAAGGATGACACCGGCATTATGGTCAACTCCGGCTTCCTCAACGGCCTGACGGTGAAACAGGCCATCCCCGCCATGATCAAGTGGCTGGCAGAGCAGGGAATCGGCGAGCCCAAGACCAACTTCAAGCTCCGGGACTGGGTTTTCTCCCGCCAGCGCTACTGGGGCGAACCCATCCCCATCATCCACTGCCCGAAGTGCGGTACCGTCCCTATGGACGAGAAGGAACTGCCCCTGCTGCTGCCTGATGTGGAGAGCTACGAGCCCACCGACGACGGCGAAAGCCCTCTGTCCGCCATTGACAGCTGGGTGAACGTGAAGTGCCCCTGCTGCGGCGGCGATGCCAAGCGTGAGACCGATACCATGCCCCAGTGGGCCGGTTCCTCCTGGTACTTCCTGCGCTACATGGACCCCCACAATGACGAGGCCCTGGCCTCCCCGCAGATGCTGGCGTACTGGAGCCCTGTGGACTGGTACAACGGCGGTATGGAGCATACCACATTGCACCTGCTGTACTCCCGGTTCTGGCATAAGTTCCTGTATGATATCGGTGTGGTGCCCACCAAGGAGCCCTATGCCAAGCGCACCAGCCACGGCATGATTCTGGGCGAGAATCCCCACTATGTGGGCAACTTCAACACCCAGGAAGAGAAGGACGCCATGGTCGCCAAGTACGGCTCTGATGCCCTGCGTCCTGCCGTCAAGATGAGCAAGTCCCTGGGCAACGTGGTCAACCCTGACGATGTCATCCGGGAATATGGCGCGGACACCATGCGTCTGTACGTCATGTTCATCGGCGACTTTGAAAAGGCCGCTACCTGGTCACCCAAGGCGGTCAAGGGCTGCAAGCGCTTCCTGGACCGTGTCTGGAACATGGCGCAGAATGTCACTGATGACGCTTCCGACTACAGCCGCGCCAACATGGCTGCCATGCACAAAACCATCAAAAAGGTCACCGAGGATATCGACAGCCTCAAGCCCAACACCGCCATTGCTGCCATGATGACCCTCATCAACCAGATCGACAAGACCTGCAACCGGGCAGAGCTGAAGACCGTGCTGCAGCTGCTGTCTCCCTTTGCCCCGCACATCTGCGACGAGTTGTGGGAGCAGAAGGGCTTTGAGGGCATCTGCTCCGTCTCCCCCTGGCCGAAGTACAGCGAGGAGAAGTGCAAGGACAACGAGATCACCATGGCGGTGCAGGTCAACGGCAAGCTCCGTGGCACCGTCCTGATGGATGCCGACCTGGACAATGACACCGTTGTTGCCAACGCTCTGGCGGATGAGAAGATCGCCCGCTTCCTGGAAAAGAACGGCGGCAAGGTGGTAAAGACCATTGTCGTTCCCAACAAGCTGGTGAATCTCATCGTCAAGTAAAGAAATTTCGATTATTTCAGAAATCTTTCTTGACTTTTTGCCAAAACACGGCTATAATACTATAGCCTGATAGGGCCCTGAACGCATCCTGGATTCAGCCGGATGCCATCGGAGGGAGGGAAAACAATGTCTGAAATTCGCGTCAAGGAGAACGAGTCTCTGGAGAGCGCTCTGCGCCGCTTTAAGCGGAGCTGCGCCAAGGAGGGCGTTATCGCTGAAGTTAAGAAGCGCGAGCATTACGTCAGCCCCAGCCTGAAGCGTAAGCAGAAGTCTGAAGCTGCCCGGAAGAACAAGAGAAAGTTCTATTGATCTCCCTTCTTGAACATGAGGAAAGCCACCCTGCATCTGCAGGGTGGTTTTGCGTGTTCAGGGAATCTTTGCCACATAGAAGAACCGGCCGGGAAATCCCAGCCGGTTTCTCTTATGCAGTAGGCTTGGTGTAGTATTGTGCCTGGGCGTGCCAGAGCGCATAGTACTTTCCGGTGCTGTCGGCAAGGAGCGCCTCGTGGGTTCCCTGCTGGACAATGCGCCCATGGTGAAACACGGCAATCTCGTCGCAGAATTTACAGCTGGACAGGCGGTGACTGATGTAGATGGCCGTCTTGTCGCCGGAAATGTTGTTGAATTTTTCGTAGATTTCCGCCTCTGCGATGGGATCCAGGGCGGCGGTAGGCTCATCCAGGATGATGAAGGGAGCATCCTTGTAGAGGGCTCTTGCAATGGCAATCTTCTGGGCTTCCCCGCCGGAGACCTCCACGCCGTTTTCCGTAAAGTCCTTGTACAGCTGGGTGTCAAGGCCCTGGGGCATGGTCTGCAGACGATCCCCAAAGCCCGCATCGACCAGGGCTTTTCGTACCTTCGCTTCATCGTAGGTTTGGCTCCCGGCCACATTCGCCCCCAGAGGCTGGGAGATCAGCTGGAAGTCCTGGAACACCACGGAGAAAATATCCATATAGTCCCGGTAGTTGTACTTGCGGATGTCGATGCCGTTGAGAAGAATCTGCCCCTCCTGGGGGTCGTACAGGCGGCACAGGAGCTTGATGAAGGTGGTCTTGCCGCTGCCGTTTTCGCCAACGATGGCCAGCCGCTTGCCCACCTGGAACTTCATACTCACATTTTTCAGCGCCCAGGTTTCGCTTCCGGGGTACTTGAAGGAAACATCCCGGAACTCCACCTCATACTGCCGGTCAGAGCGTTTCTCCGTGGTCAGGCTGCCCTGATACATGGCGTTGGGGATATCCAGAAACCGGAAAGTGGTGTCAAGATACCCGCTGTTGGTTTTCAGAATGCCGAACAGGGAGGTCAGCTCGAAGATGCTGTTTGCCATGGCCGCGGCAGCACCTACATACTGGGTCACGCTGCCCACATCGAAGGCTCCGGCCCAGGCCTTGAGACAGGTAAAGGCGTAAACAAAGCCGGAGATCAGCACCACGATTCCGGTGCCCAGGGCCGAATAGATTCCCATGGGGCCCATGGCGAGCTTCCCGATTGTTCCGGTAGCGCCGAATGTGAGGTTTTTGCCCCAGTATGCAGCTACCAGATTATGCTGGCTGTAGATCCGCATATCCGCGCCCCGGTGCTTGTCCTTCCCGAGAAAGCCGAAAAAGCTGAACAGGCGGTTGCCCAGGGTGGCCTCCTCCGAGGCCTGACTCCAATAGGAGATGGCTTTCGTGTGGAACTTGCCCGCCAAAATACTGACAATGACCATAGCCGCTCCCAGAATCAGAATGAAAACCGGATGGTTCAGAGCCGTCAGCCAGCCTGCGGATTCCGGAACCGGGGAGGTAAACAGGGAAGCGGTCAGGGCAGCGCCGCTGAGAATGCCAACCATGCTTTTCAGTCCGTATTCGCAGGCGTGGGGAACCCGCATCAGACCCCAGCTGGACCAGTTTTCGTTCTGGGAAATCTGGGCCCGGAGATCGTGAGTCTCCTGCCGGTCCACATCCGCAAAGTCCAGTGAAAACATCTTCCGGGCGAAGAGAATCTCTTTTCGTCCGTACAGGTCGTCCAGAAGCGTCTCCTTGTGCTGGTAGAGTACCGCTTTCAGAACCGCAGCCAGCCCGGTGGACAGTACCCCGGCGATGGCCCAGTTTCGCAGAGCACTTGCCCTTCGCAGAAGGGCAAGCTCCTTCAAAAGCTGCGCGGAGAAGAATACAGTGACATAGGGCAGTACGGCGGCAGCAACGCAGTAGAGGGTCAGGATAGGGAAGAACCGGGGGCTGATGCTGTGAAGCGCTTTTGCGGCGCGAACATGGAGGGATACAGCGTGCTTGATACTTACTTTCTTTTCCATAATCAGAACGCCTTTCCTTCCTGGTAGTATCGGCTTTGGACTTCAAACAGCCTGGCGTATTCTCCCCCAAGAGCCAGCAGCTCCTCGTGGGTGCCCTCCTCTGCGATGCGCCCATGGGACACAAAGAGGATCCGGTCACAGAACCGGGTGGAGGCCAGACGGTGGGAGATAAAGATGGAGGTTTTCCCCACAGTCATATCGCTGTACTTTCTGTAGATGTCGTTTTCCGCGATGGGGTCGAGAGCGGCGGTGGGTTCGTCCAGCATAAGGCATGGGCCATCCTTGTACAGTGCCCGGGCCAGCATCAGCCGCTGGGTCTGACCGCCGGAGAACAGAACGCCGTCCAGATACACCTGCCTGCCTACGTGGGTGTTAAGGCCATTGGGCAGAGCCTGGATTGTCTCGGTCAAACCTGCCTTTTCCACGCAGTCCCATACTTTTTCTATGTCGATATGCTGATTGGTTTGGGCGATGGTTTCGGCAATTGTCACATCCAGAATGGAAAACTCCTGGAATACGGCGCTGAAAAGACCGTAGTATTCCCGGCGGTTGAACTGCCGAATGTCCATGCCGTTCAGCAGCACCCGCCCCTGGGTGGGATCAAACAGACCGCACAGGAGCTTCACCAGGGTGGTTTTACCGGCACCGTTCAGACCCACAATGGCCAGCTTTTCACCGGTGTGAACCGTCAGATTCAGGCCGTGAATGGTGTCGGCTTCCGCACCGGGATAACGAAAGGAAACATTCTCCAGCTTCAGTTCCCAGGCATCCGCCCTGGGAAGGGGCGCACCCCCCTCAAACCGGAAGGGCTCTGGGTATTCCAGAAACGAGCGCACCTGGGAAATGTCCAGACTCTCCTTGTGCAGCTTGGCTGCCTGCTGCAGGATTCCCATGATCCAGGTGGTAAAGGTTGACACCGCCGTAAAATACAGAATGAACTCCGGCACACTCAGCGATTCCGCTATCGCCATGCGGATCAGGTAGGCATAGGCAATGCCGTTTCGCGCCATGGTGAGCAGGGCCTGGGTAACATCCGCCAGCAGATGGATACGCTCACAGTGAAGCCGGTAGCTAAGATACACGTTGTGGACGCTGTCCAGCAGATCGTTCAGCCAGTTCTGCAGGCCGAAGATCCGGATGTCCTTTGCCAGGGTCACAGACTCGGCCTTGCCGCGGATGTACCGCTTTTTCGCGTAGTAAACCTCCTCCTGATCCCGGTGGCGGAAGATCCAGTTGTTGGTATAGCGGGACACCAGAAACCCGACCACGCAGGTGGCCGCGATGACGGCAAGCAGTACGCCGTCCAGGGCCGAGAGAATGGAAAGATAGACCAGGAACCCACCCACATTCTGCAGGAGCTCTGTCAGCGTCTGCCAGATGTGTTCGGTGGCTGCGTGATTGTCCTCCGTACTCAGATGGGCCTTTTCCCGGAGCTTGATAAAGTCGGCATCCAACGTATTGGGGAAGGAGGTGGTGTTGCATTTCCTGCCGATGAGGCCAATGATGTGGCTGCGCACATCCACCCGGGAAAACATGGCAATTTCATCGAAATAGTCCTTTAGTCCCATGGTCAGAAACAATGCCAGGGTAAAAAGAACGATGGTTCCCAGCAGCTCGGGAAGGGCGGCGTGCTGCTCCACCCGCCGCAGAATCTCCGGGGCGATATAAAGCTGCGTCAGGTTATAGAGTATCTCCATAGCCGCCATTGCGGCGCAGAAGAACAGCACCCGACGTCTGGACTGCCAGGCAATCCGGATCATCCACCCCACATTCTGGGCGATGCTGTATTTTGGTTTTAACTTGTCGTTCATGCTGTCTCACCTCGCAGGATTATTCTATCATAAAAAATCGTCCCCGGAGCATTTCGGGGACGAATCGTTTCTCAGCGGTGACGAATTGCAAAATTATATCTGGGGAATCAGAATTTCCGTAGTAAACGCCCCGTCCTCGGAGTTCCGGCTGAGATAGCCGTCCAGCCGTTCGACGATGTTGTCAATGCGCACCAGGCCGAAGCCGTGGCCCTCTCCCTTGGAGGTTTGAAACCGCTTCCCAACCTTTGTCAGCTTTTTGGCAGAGGTAAAGTTGGTAAAGGAGATATACAGCTGCGTGCCCTTCATATCCATGTACACCCGGATCAGCCGTTCCGCCTCCGGCAGGGACAGGCTGGCCTCAATGGCGTTGTCAAAGAGGTTGCCGATGATACAGCACAGATCCAGCTCGGACATTTTCAGCCGCACCGGAATGTGGGCATCGCAGCGAACGGTGATGCATTTTGACCGGGCCAGGGACAGTTTACTGTTGAGAATGGCATCTGCCATGGGGTTTCCGGTCTTGACCACGGTATCCACGCGATTCAGGTCCGTGTCCAGCTCGTCTAAGTATGCCTTGATACCCTCCATATCACCGTTGGCCGCCAGCACCTTCATGGTCTGGATGTGGTTGCGGTAGTCGTGCCGCCAGCCCCGAATCTGCCGGTACATATTCTCCACTTCCTGATAGTGGGTCTCAATCAGCTCCCGCTGGTAGGCTGCGATCCGCTTATCGATCTGCTTTGAAATAAGAGACATGGTGCTTCTCCTGCTTATGCGATCCTGCAGGCCAGTTCAAAGGCCAGCAGTGCGATTTTTTCCTTGTCCTCCAGTTTTGCGGTTCCTGACAGACTTCTGGGATCCCAGGAGGTGTGATCCAGATTATCCCCTGCGTACAGAAACTGGAAAAACTCCACATTTCTGAAATTGCACATGGCCTGCATGGCGGCGCATTCCATCTCCACGCAGATCGCTCCCATTTGCTTTCTCAGATCAACCTTGGCCTTGGTTTCCCGGTAAAAGGCATCGGTTGTCCATGTAGTCCCCTTAATATACGGATAGCCGAATTCATCCAGTACCGAAGTGAAATCTTCAATATAGTTTGTGTTCACATCAATGTAGTCCCCGGCGGGGGCGTAATGGTAGCTGGTTCCTTCATCGCGGATGGCCCTGGTGGGGATAATAATGCCGCAGTCCTTGATGCGCCTGTCCAGTACACCGCAGTTGCCCAGCAGGATGATCCGCTTTGCACCCATGGGAATTACATCTTCAAAAGAGCCTACGCAGGCGGGGGCACCCAATCGGGCCTTATAGAAGGCAAAGCGCTTTCCCCTGTAGGATACCTCATACACAGGCCAGATACCGTCTACATCATGGGTTTCGGCAATCACCCTCCCGCCGAGAAAGTTCAGGACAGACGCAAATAGGTGATGAGAAAAAACGGAGACAACCGTTTCCGGGAAATCCGGCACCGGATGATGCACCATATCGGGATCAATGACGGCGTTCTTCGCTCCGTCATATTGCAGTAGCAGCATTTCCTGGGCTCCTTTTATGTGTGTTGAATAATCGCCCGGTTCAGCGGCTCGTAAGCGCCTCTGGGCAGGGGGAGAACGCTTCCGTCGGATAAGGTTACATCCAACCTTGTGACCCGCCGGATGAACCGGAGGTTCACGATCATGGAGCGCCCCACCCGGCAGAACCGATCATCCAGTTCCCTTTCGAAGTCACCCAGGGTGCGCTTCACGGTGTAATCCTGCTTACCGTGGACGGTCACGTAGTTCTGCCGCACATCCAGATATCGGATTTCATAGAAGGGAATCCGCACCATTTCCCCCGTACTTTCCAGATTCAGGCAGCGTTCTTCCTGCTGCCGCTTTTCCAGAGCACGGTCGAGAACGGAATACAGCTTGTCCCTGTTTACAGGCTTCATCAAGTAGTGCAGGGCAGAAACCTCGTACCCTTCCGCGATGTAATCGGAGTAGCCGGTGATGAACACGATCTGCACGGCCTCATTCTGAGCGCGGATCTTCTTCGCCAAGGTCACGCCGTCCATGGCGTTCATTTCAATGTCCAGCAGCAGAATGTCCCAGGTCTTGTCCTCGGCATAGCGGAACAGAAACTGTTCTGCGGAGTTGAAGCACTCCGCCTGAACTGTGAGCCGCCGGGATTCTCCCCAGGCCGTCAGCTCCTGCGTCGTGAACGATGCATCGATTGGGTTATCATCTACAATTGCCGCTCTGTATGCCATGGGCACGCCTTCCTTTCAAGCTTGTGACAGCACTGCCCTCCAAAGATACAAGAGGGGCACCACCGCCGGATTACAGCCGCGAATTTTTAGCCGAAGGGAGAAGACCTTTGTTCCGGTACTGCCGGGGGGAGATGCCGTATTCCTGCCGGAAGGCACGGTAGAATGCGGAGTAATCCGCAAAACCAACCAGACGCCCCACGTTCTCCATGGGGATGCCGCTTTCGATCAGCGCCTTGGCTGCCACCAGACGCCGCTGGGTAAGACAGCGGTAGAAGCTGACACCCATCTTCTTCCGGAAGGTCTGAGACAGGGTGCTCTCACTGACATGAAAGCTGCTCGCAATCTGGCCTACGGAGATCTTTTCCGCCATGTGGGATTCCATATAGTTCAGGACCCGATCCACCAGTTCGGTTTTTTCCTCCTTGGGCAGGTTGATGGGAACATCCCGGGAGATCCTGCGCAGGATGCTCATAATGAGAATGGTGGAGCCAATAATGGCATTGTGCCAGCCGATGTCCCGCTCCTGGTTTTCCCGAACGCCCAGGGCGAACAAGTCCCCGATCTGTGCCCACCGGATATCGGCGGCATGCAGCAGAGGCGTGCGCCAAAGAAGCTCCGGCGTTTCCTGAACGGGATTTGGTGCGGCCCGCATCAGCTCCGGATTGACCCAGAGAATATCCCGGATGTAGTTGGAGGTCATCACCTCCGGAATGATGGGCATGTGGCTGACACCGGGAGGTATGAGGATGATATCCCCGGGCTCCAGCCGGTACCGGCTGGAGCCGACGAGATACGCGGCATCGCCGGACTCCCGGCAGTAGATGATTTCGTAAAATGGGTGGCTGTGCAGCTGGGGCATACCCTTCACCCGGTTCCCCGGATGGGTGGTCATGCGCATGAACTGCACAAACCGAAGATCCATTTCCACCTCCTGGAACAGTCTGGAGGTCTGAACGCCATTGCTTGACAAAAATGCGAGATATTCCTCCGCTGTGGGGGCATGACCGGAATCGGGAATCGACTCTGCCAGAGCGTACAGCTGAGAAAGCTTCATTGATCCACATCCTTTTTCTCATATCTTGCCATACTGTAGCATATTCCTGAGGTAAATGCAATCTTTTTTCTGCGATATTTGCAATGAGATTGGCAAAAACTGTATTGAAAACAGGGCTGCATCCGTGTAAAATAAAAGAAAAAGCATGGAGGAAACAATATGGAGTATCTGGTTCAGACACCCTGCGGCCCGGTTCGGGGCTGTCCCGGACGCATTCCCGGCATCGCCGTCTACAAGGGCATTCGCTATGCAGCTGCCGGGCGGTGGGAGTATCCGGTTCAGGTGACCGGGTGGGACGGCACCTATGATGCCACGGCCTTTGGCCACTGCTGCTATCAGCCCCGGGCCTTCTATGACGAGGCCCGGATGCCGGAAAAGGCGTTCTACTATCACGAGTTTCGGGAAGGGGAGACCTACACCTACAGCGAGGACTGCCTGTTTCTGAATGTCTACACCCCGGAGAACGCCCAGCCGGGGGACAGGCTGCCGGTGCTGGTTTACATCCACGGCGGCGGCTTTACCGGCGGCTGCGGCCACGAAAAGCATTTTGACTGCCCTGTCTGGCCCACCAAAGGTGTCATTGGCGTGACGCTGAACTACCGCCTGGGCCCTCTGGGCTTCCTGACGCTGCCGGAGCTGAAGCAGGAGGCAGGGTGCACAGGCAACTACGGCCTGTACGATCAGCTGACGGCTCTTTGCTGGGTACGCGACAACATTGCCGCCTTCGGCGGTGATCCCGGAAACGTCACCATCATGGGTCAGAGTGCCGGTGCCATGAGCGTCCAGCAGCATTGCCTGAGCCCCATGTCCGAAGGACTGTTTTCCAAGGCGGTAATGTCCAGCGGCGGCGGCGTAAGCTCTATGATGAAGGCACCCATCCCGGAGAAGGGCTACGACTTCTGGCACGCCGTCATGGAGCACACCGGCTGCGAGAATCTGGAGCAGTTCCGCAGGCTCGATGTGAAAAAGCTGTTCGAGGTGTGGCAGAATCTGAAAAAGAGCTTCCCGGGCGGCTCCAGAGCTGCGGGCCCTGTGCTGGACGGGCGGCTGATTGTGGGCAGCGGGACGGAGCTTCTCAGGGAAGGAAAGCAGCATAGGATTCCCTATATGGCCGGTTCCACCAGCGAGGACATCATCCCGCCCATTGTCTATACCATGGCAAAGGACTGGTGCGCCGCCCAGGTGTGCGCCAGCTATGCCTGGTTCTTTGACCGCCGCCTGCCTGGTGATGACTGCGGCGCCTGGCACAGCAGTGACCTGTGGTACTGGTTTGGGACCCTGCCCAACTGCTGGCGTCCCATGACCCGGAAGGACAGGGTTCTTAGTCAGCAGATGGTGGAATACCTGACCAACTTCTGCAAATTCTCCGACCCCAACGGTGCGGGCCTGACGGCCTGGCTGCCGGTGCAGAAGCGGGGCGGCAAGGTCATGCGCCTGGGCGAAGGGGAAGCGCGGATGGGCACTGCCAGCATGGCGAAGCTTGTAAAGACCATGCTCACCAACAAAGCGGTGGGGGAATAACGGACCTTATGCCGGGAGGCGGGGAAGCCGCTTCCCGGCTTCCCAAAATACCGGGAAAATCTGGCTGTTTTTTGCCAAGTTGACCATTGACAAGGGCGAATCCGCGTGCTATACTCACGTTAATTGAAAACTGTGAATCGATAGAGGCGCAGTGCGCATCAGTACCTCCGTTTTGAATGGGCCGGGACCCGGGGCGGAGGGAAAGGGCAAACTGCCGAAGCGTTTTCAGCCCCCCGAAGCTGAGCCGCTGGGACGCCGGAGAACATCCGTCGGACTGTCACGTAAGTGGAGAGCTATCATTCTGAGCCGGGGGCTGTGGGCCCTTTCCTGCCGCGAATGTTGGATTCTTTCCATCCTTTCGCGGTTTTCTTTTTTGAAAAAGAAAGGAAGAAAACAATATGAAGAACCTGCTTCGAACCCTGACACTGGTTCTGGCCGTCTGCGTCCTCCTGGGCGCTATGGCAATGACGGTCAGTGCCGCCGGAATGTCCGCGGATGAGGCTGCCGAGTATCTGGACAGCTACTCCGACAACATGACCTCCGATCCCGATTTTGACAGCAATATCTCCGCTGCCATCGCCGCTGCCCGGGAAGACATCGGCAGCTACGCGACGGCTGCCTCTCTGCTGCCTCCCATCATCGCCATTGTCCTGGCCCTGATCACCAAGGAGGTCTACTCCTCCCTGTTTGTAGGCATCCTGTCCGGCGCCCTGCTCAGCGCCAACTGGAGCATCTGGGGCATGGTCACCGGCTCCTTTGACACCATGATCTCCAAGATCAGCGACAGCTGGAACGTGGGCATTCTGATCTTCCTGGTGCTGCTGGGTATGCTGGTGGCTCTGGTAAACAAGGCCGGCGGCTCCGCCGCCTATGGCCGCTGGGCCAGCCAGCGGATCAAGACCCGCCGGGGGGCACTGCTGTCCACCGCCGTGCTGGGTATGCTGATCTTCATTGACGACTATTTCAACTGTCTTACCGTGGGCAGCGTCATGCGCCCGGTCACCGACAAGCACAATGTCTCCCGGGAGAAGCTGGCTTACCTGATCGATGCCACCGCCGCTCCCATCTGCATCATTGCTCCCATCTCCTCCTGGGCTGCCGCCGTGTCCAGCGTGGCACCGGAAGGGGAGGGCCTGACCCTGTTCATCCGTTCCATTCCCTATAACCTGTACGCACTGCTGACTCTGTTCACTGTGGTGGTGATGGCCTGCATCGGCCTGGACTTCGGCACCATGCGCAAGGCGGAGCAGAAGGGTGCCCCTCAGGATGAAAATGCCAAGGCTCTGGAGCTGGAGAAGGGCACCGTCCTGGACCTGGTGCTGCCCATCGTGGTGCTTATCGTCAGCTGCGTCACTACCATGATCTACACCGGCGGCTTCTTTGATCCCGAGAGCGGCTGCACCGGAAACCTGATCGAGTCCTTCAGCAACTCCGATGCCTCTGTCGGTCTGGTGCTGGGTGCCTTCATTACCATTGTCTTTACCTTTGTACTCTACCTGCCCCGGAAGGTCATTACCTTTAACGAGTTTTGTGACTCCCTGGGCGACGGCTTCAAGGCCATGGTTCCTGCCATCCTGATCCTGGTCTTCGCCTGGACCTTGTCCGGTGTCACCAACCAGCTGGGCGCCAAGATTTTCGTGGCTGAGCTGGTACGGGGCGCTGCCGGCGGCCTTGCCAATCTGCTGCCTGCCATCATCTTCCTCATCGGTGTTGGCCTGGCCTTCTCCACCGGTACCTCCTGGGGCACCTTCGGTGTGCTGCTGCCCATCGTCTGCGCCGTGTTCCCCAGCGGTGAGCTGATGGTCATCTCCGTGTCCGCGTGCCTTGCCGGTGCCGTGTGCGGCGACCACTGCTCTCCCATTTCCGACACCACCATCATGGCTTCCGCCGGCGCGGGCTGCAACCACATTGACCATGTCAATACCCAGTTGCCCTACGCTCTGACCGTGGCTGCCGTCTCCTTCGTGGGATTCCTGGTGGCGGGCTTCGCCCAGAACGTCTGGATCGTGCTGCTGGTCAGCTTCGCGCTGATGGCCGGTGTCCTTTTCGGCATCCGCGCCATGCAGGCCAAGAAGGCCGCTTGATCAGAAATGCAAACGCGGAGGCGAGTAGCCTCCGCGTTTTTGCCAATGGTATCAAATAGTAACAGAGCATTATTATTTGTTGTTGTAAATCCTTACACAATGATGTATAATTCCATAGGCTATGCAAACATTTATCCAGCGGGGGAACTGATTCAATGATGATGAACAAAGATATGGGATTCTTTCTGAGGCCTGACTGCCATGTGCATCTGATTGGCATCGGCGGCGTTTCCATGCGGGCGCTGGGGCTTGTGCTGAAAGGAATGGGCGTCCATGTTTCCGGCTCCGATATGAGTGCTTCCTCCTCCACCCGGGAGCTGGAGGAGAATGGGATTTCCGTGGCCATCGGACATCACGCCTGCAATATTGACGGGGCGGACTGCATCATCCGTTCCGCTGCGGTGCATAATGATAACCCGGAGATCGCGGCGGCCAGAGCTGCCGGCATTCCCATTTTTGAGCGTGCCCAGGCCTGGGGCGAGATTATGAAGTCCTACAAAAACGCCATCTGCGTATCCGGAACCCACGGAAAGACCACCACAACTTCCATGCTGACCCATATTCTTATGGAGGCACAGCAGGATCCCACCGTAATGATCGGCGGATACCTTCCCCTGCTTCACGCCGGACACCGGGTGGGCAAGGGCGACACCATACTGCTTGAAAGCTGTGAATACTGCGATTCCTTCCTGAATTTTTTCCCCACCCTGGCTGTGGTGCTGAACGTGGAGGAGGATCACCTGGACTACTTCAAGGATCTGGCGGATATTCAGAAGTCCTTCCGCAAGTTTGCTTCCATGGCGACAAAGGGTGTCGCCGCCAACGGTGACGATCCCCATACCGTTGCGGCGCTGGAAGGGATCGACTACGTTTCCTTCGGTCTGCGGGAGAGCAACCGTGTCCATGCCCGGAACATGCACCCGGACTGGCAGCACTTCGATGTGATCTGCGACGGCAGCTTCTACTGCCACATCGATCTGGGGGTTCTGGGCCGCCACAATGCGCTGAACGCTTTGGCAGCGGCTGCGGCATCCTGGATGATGGGGATTCCCGGCGAGGCTGTATCCCAGGGAATCTGTGCGTTCCACGGCGCCGGACGACGGATGGAATTTAAGGGAACGTTCAACGGCGCGGACGTATATGATGATTATGCCCATCATCCGGATGAGGTAGCAGCCACCATCAGCGCCGTTCGCAGTGGTATGCCCAATCGCCGGATCGTTCTGGCCTTCCAGCCCCACACCTTCAGCCGGACAAAAGCGCTGTTTGACGATTTCGTCCGGGAGCTGGGAAAGGCCGATGTGCTGGTCCTGGCGGAGATCTATGCTGCCAGAGAGCACAACACCTTCGGAATCTCCTCTGCGGATCTTGCCCGGAAGATTCCGGACGCCGTCTATCGGGAGACGCTGCCGGAGGTCACCCAGTTCCTTCGGGAAACCGTAAAGGAAGGTGACCTGGTGCTGACCATGGGAGCGGGCGACATTTTCCGTGCCGGAGAAGCACTGCTGAAATAACGGAACCTCTGAATCATTCGTCTTCGGCTGGGCAGCGGATCTTTTCCTCCATCCGCGCGGTTCAAAAAGCGGGAAATACATACAGTATTCCACCGCTTTTTGAACCTTCGGCTGGAGAAAAATCTCTCGCTGCCAGCTCTTGCCGAATGAATCATACTGATTCTCAATAGAAAACTTTCATTCGGAACAAATTGAAGTTTTCTATTGAGAGAATCATATGAGACGTGTTTCTTTTGTTTTCTATCCCGAAAATCATAGAAACGGCGACGCCGCCAGGCGGGGCCTATCTAATAAAAACCAACGGTTTTTATTAGATAACAGTATCAGAGCTTCCGAAGACAAAAGCAGTCAGGAGGAAATGATATTCCCAGCTCCTGACTGCTTCCTTATCCGTTTGCTTCAGTCTTTCTCATCCAGTATCAGATGATCCACTCCGGACAGCTCGAATTCTGACATATACGCATCCATCCGGCCGACGATCTCATCATAGTTATCATCGGTGATCTCGGGATAATCCATATCCCGGCGGGACAGTTCCTCGGCAAGGATCTCGTAGAATACGTTGTCCTCATAGTAGGCAATGGCCTCGTGGATGCCGCCCTCGCAATACTCCCTGGAGGGAACCACGGTGCCTTCCCATAGCTCGCTGAGCTTGGGTGCCATGGCGAAGAGCTTGCTTTCCAGATCATCGTAATCCTGGAAGCGATCCTCGCCTCTGGTGGAATTGAGAACCCAGTTGCCGATATATACAAGATCCAGCAGGCGTCTGAATTCCTTCTTGCTCAGGTCGATTTGCATGACGATCCTCCTTTACACACCCATCCCCGGTGCCGGGGATTCGGTTTTCATTTTCTATGAAACCTATTATAGCACCGATTTCGGAAATATCCAGATGAAATTTGTGAATTCTTCGTTTGCAGAAAACTCTGTGAGGTGACAGTATGAAAAAATGGAACGTCTGTGTCCTGTTTGGCGGCATCAGCCCGGAGCACGAGGTGTCGCTGCGTTCAGCGGAGTCCGTGCTGAACAACATGGACAAGGAGAAGTACAACATTCTGCCGGTGGGCATCACCAAGGCAGGGGAGTGGATTCTGTTCGGCGGCGATGACTATTCCATGCTGCCCAAGGGAACCTGGCTGGAGCATCCCGACAACCGCCCGGCGCACATCTCCCCGGTGCGGGGGCAGGGCCTGTTGTGCTTGGAGGCAGACGGTGTCGTGCGCCAGCGGGTGGATGTGGTCTTCCCGGTGCTCCACGGTGAGAATGGCGAGGACGGTGCCATGCAGGGCCTGCTGCAAATGGCGGGCATTCCCTACGTTGGCCCCCATGTGTCTGCATCTGCGGTTGCTATGGATAAGACCCTGACCAAGCTGGTGGTGGATCACGCCGGGATTCCCCAGGCCGCCTGGGAGCTGGTTCACGCCTCCAGCCTGGAAAATCAGATGGAAAATACACTGGATACGCTGGAGTACCGGTTCCGCTATCCTGTGTTTGTCAAGCCTGCGGGCACAGGCTCCTCCGTGGGAGTCTCAAAGGCGGCAGACCGGGATGCCCTGCGCAAGGCACTGGTGGAGGCGGGACGCTATGATCAGAAGATTCTGGTGGAGGAGTTCATCCGGGGCCGGGAGATCGAAGTGGCAGTTCTGGGAAATGAACAGCCTGTTGCATCCGTTTGCGGCGAGATCGACTCCGGTGTGGAATTTTATGATTATGATGCCAAATATGTTACCAACACCTCTACGGCCTACGTGCCTGCCCGGATTCCGGAGAGTGTGGGCGAAATCGTCCGGGAAGCTGCGGTGAAGGTCTATTCCGCCGTAGGCTGCGTGGGATTGAGCCGGGTGGACTTCTTTGTCACCTATGATGAAAACCGGGTGGTCTTCAACGAGATCAACACCCTTCCTGGCTTTACCTCTATTTCCATGTATCCCAAGCTGTTTGCCGCCAGCGGCATTCCCTATCCTCAGCTCATCGACCAGCTGCTCCAGCTGGCAATGGAGGCTGCGCAATGAAAACACCGGTCATTCTATCCATCCAGGGCCGCCAGACCTATGAGGGCCAGGAGCCAGAGCTGATTGAGCTTGTCACAGAAGGAACTCTGGAATACCGGGACGGCGCCTGGGAGATCATTTACGAAGAGAGTGCTCTGACCGGGCTGGAAGGGGTTACCACCACCTTCCGGGTGGAGCCGGAGAAGGTGAGTCTGGATAGGCACGGTCAGCTGTCCTCCCACATGGTCTTTCAGCTGGGCGTTTCCCACGAGAGCCTGTATCAGGTTCCCTTTGGCGCACTTCTGGTGACCGTACAGGCAACCCGGGTCGTCTTTGACCTGGTTCCGGACGGCGGCTTTCTGGATCTGGTGTACAATATCGCTATCGAAAACGCCCAGGCAGGTGTCATTGACTACCATCTGGATATCCGGGCGAAATGAAAAAAATCACCGCACGAAAGGCTGCAGCCTTCCGTGCGGTGATTTTCTATGGATTTGGGAAGGGGATTATGCCGGGGAATCGTCATTCTGGCTACCCTCCGGGGAACCTTCCCCGGACTGCCCATTTTCCGGCGGCACGGTATTGGCGGCTGCCGGTGGGGCAACTGTCTCCTGGGTCGTTGTCGGAACCGTCTCCTGGGTGGTGGAAGGAACCGTCGCCTGGGTGGTAGGGGGGACTGTGGCCTGAGTGGTGGGAGGTACGGTGGCCTCGGTTGTGGGCGTGGTGGTAGGCTCCGGCTTGATCTGCACCACTTGCCGGGGCTTGGTAAGGTACTGGGAGGTGGTAATGAAGTCCCGGGAGACCACGGCGTTGTTGACGGTGCTGTATTTGACCTTGTAGGTTTTGACCGTGTAGCCGGTGACGCCCTGATCAATGACATCTCCGTCCTGAAGCCCATCGGGGTTGTCCGCTTCCATCTCTATATACTTTGTGTCAGGCTCCTGGGTTCCGGTAATCTTATATTCCAGCTTGACATAATAGTCCCGCTGATCCGTACCCAGAATGGCCACGTGTACATATCCGTCAGCCACATACGCTTCGATCTTCACAGGGTAATTGCTGCTGTTGCGGAATTTGAAGTCCGGGCCGCCCCAACTGACGGTGGCATCCATACCGTAGGGAATGTAGGAAGAGACAAAACCGTGATTGGTGCGGGATACAATCTCCATATCCGCAACCAGAGCGGCATAGTACAGGGTTGAGGAGACCTGGCAGATGCCTCCGCCGATGTCATCAACAAGCTCCTGGCCGACGTAGGCGGGGGCGGGCTTGTAGCCCTTGGCTGCGGTGCGCTGGCCCAGGGCATCGTTGTAGGAGAAGGTCTCCCCTGGGTTCAGAACCAGACCGTTGAGGGCTTCACATGCCAGACGCAGGTTGGTGTTGCGGTTGGCGTTGCTGGTGTGCTTGGTCTGACACTCGCCCAGCACATCGTGGTACAGAACGTCCTTGTCCGTAATGGCGGGCTCCACGTATTCCATGGGAATCCGGATAACCTCACCGGGCTTGGCATTTGCCGTCAGCTCCCGGGCCTTTTCCACATCGAACCGGCAGCCATAAACTCCGGGGATGGGCTCGAAGGTTTTGGGATCGATGGAGGCATCCACAGGCTCTATGTAAAATTCCTTGTAAATTGCCTCCAGGTCGATGGGATCCGGTTCTGTGATCGTCTCCACAGAGGCGGCTTCCACCCGGAAGCTGAGCAGACTATAGGCGTCCAGAATCTGATTGAAGACGGTATTGGCGTCAAACCCGGTGCCGGGGGTTCCCATGGTGATGACCAGAGTCTGTCCGGGGGCAGTGGGATCAAATTTGTCAGCATGCAGATCCGGCGCAATGCCCTCCAGACCATAGCTCGTCTGGGTGAGCGTGCTGCCGGAGGAAGCAGCGAAGCTCTCCAGGGAAGAACGGATGAGGTCCGCATCCAGGCTCAGATAGGACAGCAGACCAATGGTATGCTTTTCGGACTGGGAGAGCTCCAGCGCTTGCTGCTGCTGTTGCTTGGTTCCGGTGCGTCCGTAGGCGTAGGCGGCATTCACAGCCTCTTTGGTTTTCAGCTTGATCTTGGTATCGGAAGGGGTGAACCGCAGCTCCTGGCTGCCGATAACAGCGACCATATCCGTGGAGGCGTATGCGACCTCGGCGGATTTGAGGGCGCTGGATGCCTGCGCTTTGGTCATGCCGCCCACGTTGATGTCACCAAGATAGACGTTGGACAGGATTTTGCCGTCATAAGGATCGGAGGAGCCGATGAAAATCACTGCGATCACAATGACCACCAGCAGAGCAGCGGCGGCGCTGAGACCCAGAAGCACCTGCTGACGGTATCGGGTGAAGAAATCAATGGCTCGATCCAGAAAGTCGTCAAAGGATTCCGGAGGCTGGGACGGATCTTCTTCCGCGAAAGCCTCGGAATGGATCGGTGGGAGCTCCGCGTTGGGTTCCTCTGTTTCCGTGAAAAGATAGTCCAGATCGGATTCTTCGTCCTGGGGAGTCAGGGGGTTATAGGTTGAGGAAGGCGTGTGCGTCTGCCCGGTGATCTGTCGGAAAGCCTGCTCAATCTGCCGCTCCTCCTCCCGGTTATTCCTGGGATGGGAAAATTTTCCTTCTGCCATATTGGGTCCTCCATAGGTGGTGCAGATGTTACAATCTTGGTAAAAAATTCCGCAGATAAGGGAAAAATCGTGGAATTTTGGATTATTGTAGCACGTTTTGAAAGAAAAGCAAGGCCCTTAAAAGAAAATTAACAACTGCTGAGCTTCTGGAAGCGCTCAACAAAGAGCTTGCTTTGCTTCAGACTGTCCACACCGGAGGCAAGCCTGAAGCGGATGGTGGGCTCCTTGGTGTTTGCCAGGAAGACGATCCGTGCTTTGTATTCCGGGTCGGTGCACAGGGCACTGACGGCCTCCATGTTCAGCTTGCTCAGGGTAAACAGCACATCTGCTGATTTCTGGCGGATGTCCTTGATGCCTACTGCCTTGGCATTGGCCCTGAGAAGGGCAATGTCGATCAGGTTCAGCACGCCCTTTGGCGGCTCGCCGTAGCGATCCACGATCTCGTCCAGCAGATCGTCTGCGTCCTCCTGGCTGCGGATGGCGGCCATTCGACGGTACAGATCCATCCGCTCCTCGCCCCGGGCCACGTAGGCTTTGTCTACGTTGGCGGTGACGTTCAGATCAGCGGTACAGTCGGGAGCCTGAGGCGCTTCGCCGCGTTCCTCCAGAACGGCCTCATCCAGAAGCTTCAGATACATGTCGTAGCCCACGCTCATCATGTGGCCGGACTGCTCGGAGCCCAGGAGGTTGCCGGCCCCCCGGATTTCCAGATCTCGCATGGCGATTTTGAAGCCGGAGCCAAATTCCACGAAGTCCCGGATAGCAGACAGCCGCTTTTCGGCGACCTCCGTCAGATTTTTGTCCGGACGGTAGGTGAAGTAAGCGTAGGCATGGCGGTTGGAGCGACCCACCCGGCCCCGGAGCTGATGGAGCTGGGACAGGCCAAAGCGGTCTGCGTTCTCAATAATCAGGGTGTTGACGTTGGGAATATCCAGTCCGGTTTCGATGATGGTGGTGCACACCAACACCTGCACATCGCCTTCTGCCATGGCCTGCATCACATCGGAAAGGGTCTCTTCGTCCATCTTGCCGTGGGCAACCCCAACCCGAAGGCCGGGAATCCGCCGCTGAAGCGCACCGGCACACTGGTCGATGGACTCTACCCGGTTGTGCAGATAGTAAACCTGACCGCCCCGGGCAATCTCCCGGCGAATGGCATCGTCCAGGATCACATCGTTGTGCTCCATGACAAAGGTCTGCACGGGATACCGGTCTGCGGGAGGCTCTTCCAGGGTGGACATATCCCGGATGCCGGACAGGGCCATGTTCAGTGTCCGGGGAATGGGGGTGGCGGAGAGGGTCAGAACATCGATGCCCTTGGACATCTCCTTCAGACGTTCCTTATGGCTGACACCAAAGCGCTGCTCCTCGTCAATGACAAGCAATCCCAGATCCTTGAACTGAACGTTTTTTTGCAGCAGCTTGTGGGTTCCGATAATCAGGTCGATGCTGCCGGAGCGGAGCCGCTGCAGGGTCTGGGACTGCTGCCTGGCGGTGCGGAAGCGGCTGAGCACGTCAATGTTTACCGGGAAGCCCCGGAACCGGGCGACAGCGGTCTGATAGTGCTGCTGGGCAAGCACCGTGGTGGGCACCAGAATGGCTGCCTGCTTGCCGTCCATCACGGCCTTCATCACCGCCCGGAGGGCAACCTCTGTCTTGCCGAAGCCCACGTCTCCGCACAGAAGCCGGTCCATGGGAATGGGCGCTTCCATATCCTTTTTGATGTCCGCGATGCAGCGCAGCTGATCGTCAGTTTCGGGATAGGGGAAATTATCCTCAAATTCCTTTTGCCAGGGAGCGTCCGCGGCAAAGGCATAGCCGGGCTGCCGCTTCCGGGCCGCGTACAGCTGGATCAGCTCTCCGGCCATATCCTTGGCGGCGCTGCGCGCCTTGGCCTTGGTTTTCTGCCAGGCGTCAGAGCCCATCTTGTTGAGCTTGACGTGGTTTTCCTCGCCGCCGCCGATATACTTGCTGACAAGATCCAGCTGGGTTGCAGGGACGAACAGGGTGTCGCTGCCCTGATAGGCGATTTTCAGATAATCCTTCACGGCGTTATCTATCTTGATCTGCTCCATGGCCACGAACCGGCCAATGCCGTAGTTCTCGTGAACCACCAGGTCGCCGGGGGTCAGGTCGGTGAAGGAGTTCAGCTTCTGGCGGTTCGTAGCGCCGGACTTTTTGCCGCTTTTGCGTTTGACCTCCCGCCGGGCTATCAGCTGACCCTCCGTGAGAATGGACAGCTTACTGAAGGGGTATTCCATGCCGAAGGGCAGGGTGCCGTCCGTGAGAAGAATCTGCCCGGGGGCAGGCAGAGCGCTTAAGGGGATGGAGAGAAAGGCGGAGAGGTTTTTTGAGCGGAGCATCTGCTGCAGCAGCTCCGCCCGATGCCGGGAGCCGCACAGCACCAGACAGCCGAAATCCAGCTTCTGGTAATGGCTCAGGTCGGACGCGGCGGTGTCCAGATTGCCGCCGTAGCTGGGAAGCTGCTTGGCTGTGATGGGCAGAAGCTGGCTGGGCGGGCACTCCTCAGGATAGGCAGAGCCGCCGAAGGCATCAAAGTAGACACAGGTTCGTCCCCTGAGACTGCGGCAGAAATCCTCCCAGTCCAGGCAGTAGTCGCACAGCTCTCCGGCGGCCTGACCGCTTTGCAGCAGACTGTCCAGCTGCAGACCGATCTCGTCCGTCCGGCTCCGGGCCGTACGCTTGATGCTGCTGTGGTCACACAGAACCACCAGCGCATTGTCCGGCAGATAATCCATAGCCGTGGCCATTTCCGGATAGATCAGGGCCATATACCGGTCAGAGGCGGGATTGGAAAGGTCGTTTTCGTATTTGCTCAGATCCCGGGTCAGTGTGGCGACCAGCTGCTCATTGACGTTTTTTCTGCGTTTCTGCCGCGCCAGCAGGGAGGAAAGATCCCTGCAAAGCCCAGCGATTCCCTGGGGATGCAGTCCCGGCAGGGTCTCGCTCACCGGGAGAATCAGGAGACTGTCGATATTCTCGCTGCGCCGCTGGGTGAGGATGTCAAAGGTACCCATGGTGTCCAGCTCGTCCCCAAAAAACTCGGCACGGACAGGCTGATCCGCACCGGGGGAGAAGATGTCCACGATGCCGCCCCGGACGGCAAACTGTCCGCTGCCTTCGACCATGGGACAGCGGCTGTAGCCGGCGGCGGAGAGCTTGGCGATCAGATCGTCCAGGGGATATTCCCTGCCGGTTTCCAGAGTGAAGGAGGCGTTGTGGAGTATATCCCTGGGCATCGTCCGCAGGCTCAGAGATTCCCAGCTGAAGATGCTGAGCATCTGTGTCCCTGCTGACAGATCATACAGCTGACGCAGCCGTTTCTGCTCCCAGGAGCGGGAGACCACGGCGGTATCATACATGGTCAGTTCTCTGGCGGGCAGGACGGGAGCGGAGAAGCCCAGAAAATCACAAAGCTCCTCCTGGAGCCGCTGGGCGGCCATATCGTCCTGACAGATGACCACCACGGGACGGCTGCTGTCCCGGTACAGACCCGCGATCATGTGGCTGCGGTTGATCTGTCCAATGCCGGTGATGGCGGCACTCTGCCCGGAGGCGATGGTATCCAGGGCGGCGCGATATTCGGGGATTGTTTTCAGAAGGGAGAGAAGCTGCTCCATAGGCTACGACCTTTCCTTTGCGTTTGGTGAACGCGACAACGCGGAAAGGGGAGTAAGACCCCTTTCCGTGTTTTTTAGACATTCATTTATTCCGGATGCGCGCCGTTATAGCGGTTTGCGGCTTCGCCGACGCTTCCGTCCACGATGGTAAGAGCGGCTTTCCCGGCTGCTTCCAGAGAGAAAGCTAGCGCCTTTTCCTCACTGGCGGTGAAGTCGGACAATACCCAGTCGGCAAGGTCAAACTCGGGATTGGGCTTTCCGCCCACGCCGATCTTGACTCTGGGGAAATCCTGACTGCCCAGCTCCTGGATGATGGATTTGATGCCATTGTGTCCGCCGGCAGAGCCGTCTGCGCGGACACGCAGACGGCCGGGGGGCAGGGAAATGTCGTCAAACAATACGATGATCCGCTGGGGCGGGATCTGAAAATAGGCAGAAAGCTGGAGTACGGAGCGTCCGGACAGGTTCATATAGGTCTGGGGCTTGAGCAGGAACAGCTTCTTACCGTTGTAGCTTACCTGGGTATACAGCCCCTGAAACTTGAGCTTAT
>CALYRG010000030.1 GCA_945482615.1 uncultured Clostridia bacterium
GCATCCAGTCGTCGCTGTCGGCAAAGATGATCCACTGGCTGTCGCTGCACCGGTAGGTCCAGTCGATGGCATTGTTCCGGGTCACGCAGACACCGGAGTTCTTCTGATGCAGCACATGCACCCGGCTGTCCCGGTCAGCATACTCGTCTGCAATGGCACCGGTGGCATCTTTGCTTCCGTCGTCCACCACAATGACATCAAAGTCCCGGAAGGTCTGGGCAAGGATGCTGTCCAGCGCCCGGCGAATATAGGGTTCTGCATTGTATGCCGCCATCATTACACTGATCTGCGCCATAAGCTCCTCCTCACTCCTGCATCAGCTGCAGGAACATTTCTTCCACCTCTTTGGCCATACGGCGGCCGGTAAAAAAGCGGCTTCTCTTTTCCGCTCCGGCCCTGCAGCGCCGGTACAACTCCTCGTCCGTGAGCATCTGCCGCATTCCGTCCCGCAGGCTCTCGTTGGTATTGGGGGTAATCAGTCCGCACTGCTCCTCTCCGAACAGCTCCGCGATGGTCGGTACTGCCGCCACCACAGGAACCCCCAGGCAGATGGCCTCCATGCCCACCACCGGCAGTCCTTCCGTAAAGGAGGGGCAGACCAGAAAGCGGCTGGCTGCGATATAGGGATATGGATTGGCCTGATAGCCCGCCAGAATGACTGTATCCTGGGCATCCATAGCCTGAACCGTGCGACGGATATAGTCTCTGTCCGGTCCGTCTCCCACCAGCACCAGATAGTGGCGCAGCCCTTCCTCCACCAAACGCTTGTGCTGGACGATGAGACGCTCAAAGCCCTTTTCATAGGACAGTCTTCCCACACCGCACACCAGCGGCGCATCTGTGGGAAGCGCCACACTCTGCGCCGCCAGGTGGCGGACACTCCCGCTGTTGATGGGGTTATAGTGGGCCTCCACCCCCTCTGTCCGACCGGTGACCTCAGTAAACGCCTGTTTGCTGGCCTGGGAGACACACACGATCCGATCATAGCGGGGCAGCAGCTCCCTGTCTCTCAAAATCAATTCCCGGAAGACCGGGTTGGTCTGCACATTCCCATGGATATACTTGACGGATTTTGCCCCCCTGGCAAAGCCACACCGGGGGTAATCCCACATGGAGTAGGACACAAGGATGTCCGCTCCGGGGCAGATCACGCTCATCAGGTCTTCCCCGCCCGCACGGTAGCATGCTTGCGTTCGCAGCTTTTTGGAGATGTTGCCCAGCTTTTTGATGGGATTCACCGTAGCCGGACGGCAGGAATAGTCGTAGATCAGGTGAATACCAGCATCCCGGAATTTCTGATCCCAGTCCTTCCCCGGCTTCTGGGCCAGGACAGTCACATCAAACTTCTCAGGATCCAGAAGCAGTGCCAGGTCATACAGCGCCTGCTCCGCGCCGCCGCAGACCAACGCATCCTCAATGAAGACTATTTTCACTCGTTCCATAGGGCTGTTCCTTCGTGTATGGTAATGGCTGCATCCGGGAAGCGGAAGTGGCCCCAGGACTTGGCGTTCCAGGTGATATCCTCCGTTCCCTTCACTTCCATCCGAAAAGCCGGCAGCAGCAGCTCCTGGTCGTAGCTGGTTCCGATCTCATCCTGTTCAAACAGCACCAGGTCCACCCGGTATTTCCCTGTGGTCAGGCCGGAGGCGTCAAAATCCACTGTGATATCCTTGCTCTGTCCGGCACGGAAGGCCCCAAGGGACATGCTGGGCACAGCCCCCACCGGCGTATCTCCGCCGTAGAGCACCTCAATACGCAGGCGCAGGTCGGCAAAGTCCTTCTTTCCCTCTACCCGGAGGGCAAACCGGATCGGCTCGCCGGTTTCGTAAAGCGCCAGATCCTTATCCAACAGCTTCAGCCGGTTGATCCTGGCGCCGCCAATGGCCCAGGGAGAGCGGGGGGGTGCATCGGTATACCGGAATTCGGTCTGACCCTCGACCCAACCGTTTCCAGCAGATTCCTCCCGCATATACAGCTCAATGGCTTCTTCTACATCGCCGTCATAGATAAGCTTGCCCTTGTCCAGCACAACGCACCGGTCGCAAAGGCGGCGGATGGTATTCATATTGTGGCTGACGTAGAGGACGGTTCTTCCTTCCTTCTTGGCTGCGTCACGCATCTTGTCCAGACACTTTTTCTGGAAGGCCATGTCGCCCACCGCCAGAACCTCGTCCATAATCATGATTTCACTGTCGAGATGTGCCGCCACGGAGAAAGCAAGTTTGACAAACATGCCGGAGGAATACCGCTTTACCGGCGTATCAATAAAATCCCGCACCTCGGAAAACTCGATGATATCCTCCATTTTGGAATCGATTTCTTCCTTGGTCATGCCCAGGATGGCGCCGTTGAGGTAGACATTTTCCCTGCCGGTCATCTCCCCATTGAAGCCGGTGCCCACCTCCAGCATGGAGGCAATGCGGCCATAGATATCGATCTCACCCTCGGTAGGTGCTGTGACCCGGCACAGGAGCTTGAGCATGGTGCTCTTGCCGGCGCCGTTTCGGCCGATGATGCCCAGGGCTTCTCCCTTGTATACCGTCAGGTCAATGCCGTTCAGGGCCATAAAGGTTTTTCCCACCAACCGCTGGTCAGTGAACAGCGGGATGTTGGGGTCTTCCTTGCCCCGGACTCTTGCCCACCAGCTCTGCAGATCCGCCGTCAGAGTACCGCCGCCGATCTGTCCCAGCTTATAGCGCTTTTTCACACCGGAGAGCTGGATTGCAATTTCTCTGTTGTCCATTTTGTGCCCTCCTTACACCGTATCCATAAAGGTGCGCTCCACCTTGTTGAAGATCATAACGCCCAGGAGCGCCACCAGAAGCGTCACTGCCCAGGACAGGGCATAGTAGCCCAAATGGATGGTTCCCACGCCCAGAACGGCATAGCGCATGACCTCCACAGGCATGGTCACAGGATTGAGCATCAGAATGGTACGCATCCAGTCCACGTTCAGAGTAGACATGGGATAGACCACCGGGGTCAGATACATCCACAGCGATACGCCGAAGCCCACAAGGACCGTCAGATCCCGGTACTTGGTGGTCAGGCTGGACACGATAATGCCGCAGCCCATACCCAGCAGTCCCAGATGGAGCAGCTCCACCGGGATCATCAGCCAGGCAATCCAGTTGGGACTCACCGCCCCCGCCGCCAGGAAGTACACCAGAAACAGCATCACCAGGATCATCTGGATGCCGAAGCGGACCACATTGGTCAGCACGTTGGAAATCGGCGTTGTCAGCCGGGGGAAATACACCTTGCCGAACACATAGGCATTTTCCGTGAAGGTTCCGGCATTGCCTGTCAGGCAGGTGGAAAAGAAATTCCAAACCGCATTGCCGCACAGGTAGAACAGGAGCTGTGGTACGCCGTCGGTTTTGATACCGGCGATGCCGCCAAAGACAAAGGCCTGAACGATACTGCTGAACAGCGGGGTCAGGAAGATCCAGGCCGGGCCCAGGATCGTCTGCTTGTAGGACACCACGAAATTCCGCTTGGTGAACAGGACGATCAGATCCCGGTACCGCCAGACCTCCTTCAGGTTCAGCTCCAACAGCCGGTGCCGGGAGGAGATATGGACATGCTGCGTATTTGCTAATTCTGACATAGAATTTTACCTCTTTTTCCGAATCTTATGGGACAGGATATGAGTCCAGCGCATGGGGGCCACCAACGCCTTGGGCATGGCGATGCTCTCGGCAATCTCCCCATCCGTCATCATATCCATGGTATCGCAGACATATCCGTACCACATGCCCAGCTTTGTCCTCAGGGGGTAGTGGAGAAATTCTGCCTTCTGGCGAAACCACAGCCCGGTTCCCCGGGGATTCCGAAGGAACAGGTCATAACCACTGTTGGTCAGACCTTCGCTCTGGTATTCGTAAATGGTAAGAACTTCATTATAGAAACGGAGCCGATATCCGTCATTGGCCATTCGATCCCAGCTTACCGACTCGGTCATGAAGGTTTCGCCCGGGAACACCGGATAAGGATAGCTTCTGTGGATTTGCATATAGAAGATAAATGCCCTTTCTCCCTTTACACAGTTGTAGCGATCCAGAGATGTTCCATCCAGGAAGCCTCCCGGAAGCAACGTATCCGGAGACGGCTCTGCACCAGTGCTCATATTTCCCACAAACCCGCAGAAGTTTCCATCCCTGGGGAGCTCCTTCTCCCAGCGGTCCACCTTCTCCAAAGCGTCGTCCGTCAGGTAGTCATCAGAGTCCACGGTAAAGAACAGCTCTCCCCGGGCAAGCTCCAGACCATGGTTGATGGCCCGGCATTTGCCGCCGTTTTCCTGGCGCACATAGCGGATGGGGAAGGGATTGTCCTCCTTCTGCCATGCGTCAAAGAGTTTGTCTGTTCCGTCCGACGAGCCGTCGTCCACCACCAGCCACTCGAAATCCGTGTAGCCCTGGCGCTGCAGGGAGCGGTACAGATTCTCCAGGATATAAGCCCGGTTATAGGTTGGTGTAAACACCGTGATTCTGTAATCAAACTCCATAAGCCACCTCACTTCAAAACATGAATATCCATCAGGAAATTCAGAACTCTGGCCGTTCCCTCCAGAGATCGTTCCCCGACTTTCAGCAAAAGAGTACGTTTGCGGGGCATCTCCGGATCCGGCTGCAAAGGAATTGCCAATGCAGCAGCGTTCCGAACCTTTTGCTTCCCAATATCTTGTTCCTCCCCTTTCAGGTAACGAAGACACTGCTGCATGGAAATAATGCAGCTGAACAGCAGGTCAGACTGGGCGGTGCAAACAAGTTCCGGAAAATGCTCCCGGATGTATGTCAGCCGCTGCGCCTTTGCTTCCAGCCCCTGGAGCCGCCGCAGGGAAAAGGGCTTGTGCATGACGCTTTCCGGCTGCTGCCGATAAGCGTACATCCGTGCAGAGGAATGTGCCAATTCCCGCGCATTCCCAAGGACCCGAAATGTCCAGAACTCATCGTCAATCAGTTTTCTCTCCGGGAAACGAACATCAGCCACTACACTGCGGCGGTATAGCTTGTTCCAGATCACCTGGCAAAACAGCTCATCGCGAATATGGAGCTTCATCGCCTGGGTCGCGGAAAAAAAATCAACTGCGGCGTTTCTTCCGTCCTCCATGGAAATATCATCTGACCGGGTCTGCTCGCTTTCACACTCGGCGATATCCACATCGTCCTGCATCAGGCTATATAGGTGCATATACATATTGGGATGCAGGTAGTCATCGCTGTCCACCAGTGCGACAAACTCCCCCCGGGCCGCATCCAACGCCAGATTCCTTGCCTTTCCGGCGCCGCCGTTGGGGACGTGAAACACTTTTATCCGGCTGTCCCTGGCAGCCCATTCATCGCAGATTGCACCGCTGCGGTCCGGAGACCCATCGTCCACCAGAAGGATTTCCAGATTCTCATAGGTCTGACCGGTCACGGATTGAAGGCACCGGTCAAGATACCCTTCCACCTTATAAACCGGAATGATCACGCTGATGAGCGGTTTGTTCTCCATGGTTTTCTCTCCTTTGCGGATTTCAGTGCTGCTGCTGTCGTTCAAATATTGCCGTATAGCAGCCGTAGGCAAGGTTAAAAGCCCAGGGGATATCGCAAATCATATTGGCAAGGACTCGATTTCGCGGGGATAGTATGGGAAAGTGTTCCCTCTGCTCCCGAATCAGGTTTCTTGCCCGGGCGCGCATCTGTCCCGACTCCTGCTTTGGACGCTGGGTTGTCATGGCATAGACGAACAGAAGATAGCGAAGCAGAGCCCGGCGGGCATCCAGCCGGAGGCCATCGTTGCACTGCTCCAGAATTTTCCGGCGCACCAGCACCGGGTCAAACACCACATGCTCGTTCAGCTTCCGGCAGGAGGCAGAGCCCTCCCGCAGGATATAGTGGTAGGGGCAGAAGTCCTCGTAGACGGACTTCTGCGCCCGGGAGAACAGATAAAAATTCATCATCATGTCCTCACCGTTTTTGATTGCGGGGTCCATCCATTCCGCAACCCCGTCAAACAGCTCCCGGCGGAACAGCTTGCTGCACAGGCTGGAGTCGATCTGTCCGCCGTCCAGAAGCTCCCGGAGTCCCTGATCCCGATTCTGTACGTAGTGTTTGCCGGTATTGTGGCGGTATTCGGTGCGGCCGTCGGGAAACAATATGGCGTGGCCGCAGTGGGAAATATCCGCGTTTTCCGCCCGGGCGTTTCTAAGCAGGTGGGCGTACATATCCGGCTCCACCGCATCGTCGGCATCCACGAAGCCGATCCACGCGCCCCGGGCGGCGTTTACCCCCGCCAGGCGGGCAGACGTGACACCGCCGTTCTCCTTGTGAATGGCCACAATTTCCGGATGGGTCCTTGCGCAGCGCAGCAGAACCTCCCAGCTTCCGTCCGTGGAGCCGTCGTCCACCGCCACAATCTGGAGTCTTTCATAGCGCTGGGCCAGTAAGCTTTCCAGGCACCGTTCCAGCTGTCCGGCGCAATTGTATACCGGAACGATGACGCTGATCTCGTCCATAGTTTTCTCCTAGCTTTCGTAGACCCGGCAATAGCTGCGGGCCATTTCCTCTGCGGAAAACCGCTCGCTTTCCGCTCTTGCCCTGCGCCCCAGGCGCTGACGCAGCTTCTCATCTGACAGTAGAGCCGCGCAGCACCGGGCGACGTCCTCCGGCGCACCTGTCGTCAGCAGACCGCTTTCGCCGTCTTTCACCATGTCCGGGATGCCGCCCACATTGGACGCCACAATGGGAAGTCCGGTTCCCATGGCCTCAATCACTGTCATGGGCATACCCTCATACCGGGAGGGCAGCACAAACACATCCGCATCGTGAAGATAAGGATACACGTTTTCCTGGCTGCCCAGGAACCGCACCCGGTCCCGGATGCCCAGGCGAAGGGCATATTCTTCCATCTGCTCCCGCAGCTCGCCGTCTCCCAGCAGCCACAGCTCTGCATTGGATATCTGCTGCTGCAGCAGCCGGAAGGCTTCCAGCAGGCCGCTGTGGTTTTTCTGCTCGTTAAAACGCCCCACATGAACCAGCACGGCTTTATCCCCCAGGGCATAGGTTTCCCTGGGAATGCATCGGTTCAGGGGCACTCCGTTAAAAACGGTGGGAATCTGCTCCGCTTTCAGCCCATAGTAATCCATAACGGACTGGTGCACCAGAGGACTCAGTGCCACCGGAATGCTCCAACCCTTCCGGAAGGCAAATCCACTGATCATGCCGGAAACCCTGCCCTCTGCCTCCTTATCCGCCACGTTGTGGATGGTGTGGACGCACCTGGGCACCCCGGCGAGCTTCGCGGCAGGTGCAGTGTACTTTAGCACATTCAGATGGGTGTGCACCACATCCGGCTTTTCCTCCCGGAACAGCTTTGTAAGCTTTTGGATCATGGAAAGATCCAGCCCCAGCTTCTTATCCAGATAGCGCACCCGGACGCCGGCGCGTTCCATCCGCTCCGAAATGGGGGTACGCTCAGGAAGCAGGCACACCACCGTTACGCTGTGCCCCAGCTTTTTCAGGGCGTAGGTCAGATTTTCACACATGGTTTCCGCGCCGCCGAAGCAGAAATAGGGAATCACCTGCACAATCTTCATGTTGTCCTCACACAGGTATGGTAGCAGTCCAAAAGGGTCTGCAGATAGGCTTTTTCATCATTCATTGTTTCAAAGCTGGCTTTGGCATTTTGGGCCAGGGTCAGACGATAATCATCATCCGACAGAATCTTCATCGCGCCCTCTGCCAGTTCCTCATCGGTAGCGCCCAGCCAGCCGCTGACGCCGGACTGCACAATGTCCTTCATGCCGTCGGAGGGGGTGCTGACCACAGGGGTTCCCACTGCCATGGCTTCCAATGCGCACATGGGGGTTCCCTCCCACCGGGAGGTGAGAATCAGAAGGCCGCTGTCATGGACGATCTTGATGGGATTGCTCTGAAAGCCCAGGAAGAAAACGTTGTCCTGAAGCCCCAGCTGATCCCGGAGGGCCCTGCATTCCTCCTCCAGCTCACCCATACCGACGATGGCCACGCGAAGATCCGGTTTCCTTTCCCGGAGCATGGCGCACAGATGCATCAGCCGCTGAGGATCCTTCTGGTAGGTAAGCCTTCCCACATAGACCATATCGTAGGAATAACGATTGGTGTCCTGGGCCAGGAGACTGTAAATCTGCTCCGCATCGATGATGTTGTACAGGACACTGCTCTTTTTGGCGAACAGGCCATGAAAGGCATAGCCCTCATAGGAGCTGTTCGACACCCAGAAAATATGCCTGGCCCGGAGTCCCGCCAGAATGTAGGCGATGGACTTGAGGCTGATGCCCCGGGCGTCATAGGCGTTGTTGTGGATATGGGAGATCACAGGGATGCCGCCGCAGCAAAGGGCGGAAAGGAAGCTGGCCCGCATGTCGTGGGCGTGGATGATATCCGGCTTCTGCTCCCGCAGCACCCGCTTCAGTTCCCCGGGCGTCAGGGAGGATACCGGTGCAAAGGGCACCTGCTGAATGTCCAGCATCTGCCGGACATTGCTGCTCTCCGGGCTGCAATAGACCATTTCCATTCCGGGGATGTCCCGGAATGAGCGGATGATCTGGCAGACCACCTTCTCCGCTCCGGTGTACTCCCGGGAGTTGAGGACGTGGATGACTTTCACTTAGCTTTCCTCCAATCTGCGGGCGGCCTCCGACATGTTCAGGCTCTGCATGCCGTACTGTTCCTTCAGCTGCACATAGTATTGCAGCAGCTCCTCCAGTTCCTGCAGATGCTCCCGGGTGTTCACGCCCAGGTTATGGGGGTGCCACCACAGGTGGAAGGTCAGTCCACGCTTCGCCGCGTGGCGCATCTGGCCCTTGATCCGGGCCATTTTCAGCCCTTCAAAGGGCCGAAGGGCCGGGCGGATGGTCTTGAAAGCCCGGGAGCCGGTGAGATTCCACACACCGTGTTCCTTCTGTGGGATATAGCCGCCCTGTCCGGTCAGGGGCAGGTACACATCCAACAGCCGCAGAGCCCGCAGCAGCGGCCGCACCGGAATCCGATGAATCCAGTCCCGCTCCTCAGAACGGTAGGCGGTAAAGCCCAGCTCCGGGAGCAGGGCAATGTACTTAGGCTCACTTTCGTTCCGGGGCAGCACCAGAGAGGTCAGGGAAAAGCCCTTTGCCCGGGCAATGGCCTGAGCCGCCCGGAGATCCGCTGCAAACTGGTCAGGGGTCTGCCCCTTCTCCCGGCAGTAGTAGTGGCAGAAGGTGTGGCTTCCCAGCTCCTGGCCGGGAGCCTTTGCCACCAGCTCCACCAGCTCCGGGGCAAAGAAGCAGTCCGCATTCTCTGCCCGGATATGCTCCAGCGTCCCATAGGGGTCCAGAGCAGGATTGTCATAGGTGGGGCGGTCCTCCTTCGCCGGAGCAAAGGCGAGAACCTCCTGGGCATTCTTTCCGAACTGAAAACCCACCGCTGCCCAGGTGGCGTGAATGCCGTATGTTTCGAACAGGGAAAGAAGCTCCGGGATGGCCCTTCTGCCGCCCAGGACATGTTCCCGATAATCATCCAGGGGGCACACATCCAGCATTCCCCAGAACAGTTCAAAATCCAGCGATACAATCAGCGTGCCGGGCACAAACGCCACCTCCTTGTTTTCTCATCGCATAACGCTTTCGTAGATTTCCCTGACCTGCCGGTGCACCGTCCTGGCATCAAACAGTGCGGCTCTTTCCGCGGCGCCCCGGCCAAGGGTCTCCCGGCGTTCCGGGTCCCGGGCCAGCTCCAGCAGGTGACCGGCAAGGGTCTGAGGATCATTCCGGCTGAACACACCGGACACACCATCCCCGATCAGGTCGGTATTGCCCCGAATCTGTGTGCAAACAATGCACATACCGCTGCTCATGGCTTCCATCAGCGCAACGCTCAGTCCCTCCCGGAAGGGCATGAAAGCAAAGATATCACAGGCCTGATACAGCTGGGGTGCGTCACTGCGGTAACCCAGGAAATGGACATGCCCATCCAGACCAAGGATATGGGCGCTCTCCTCCAGGGACTCTTTCTGCTCTCCCCTGCCCACGATGAGGTAGTGAAGGCGCTCATATTCAGGCGCATCCTTCATCTGCGCCAGGGCCCGGAGCACCGTGATATGGTTCTTATTGGCGGTCATCTCCGCCACGGTCAGCACCAGGATATCCTCCGCCCGGAAGCCCAGCTCCCGGCGCTTCTCCTCCCGCACCCCGGGCAGGGCACGGAACCTCTGCGTATCGATGCCCACGCCGGGAACATATTCGATGCGCCCCGCGTGCATGTGCTTTTTGGCTATGGCGTAATCCTCGCCGTTAATGGTAATCAGCACATCGGTCATAGGGGCCAGAATCCACTCAGCAGGATAGTAGGCAAGCCAGTTGATCAGCGGTGCGCCCTTGAAAAAGTGAAAGCCGTGGGCGGTATAGATGACCTTGGTTCCCTTCCTCCGGGCTGCCCGGGCTGCCAGCCGGGCAAGCATGGCACCCACCGGGGTATGGCAGTGAATGATGTCATAACCGCCCCCGTCAATCACCTGTTTCAGCATCCGATAGGCAGTCAGGTTCCCCTTCTTCCAGGGAAGCCGCTCAAAGGGGATGTCATAGAACTGGTCGCAGTAGGGAATGCGGCATTCCTCCGGATTTTCAAAATAGTCGTTCCGGGAGGCCACTGCCGTCTCCCAGCCCATGTCCTGAAACATTTTGAGGTAGGGAATGTGAAACTGCATGATATGGGTCTTTACCACCGTGGCTACAAACAGAACCTTTCGCTTTCCCATCCGCAATTCCCTCCTTTTCGGTGCACCGCATAAAAACTCTATGGTATTATACACCATCCGCGCTTTAATTGCAAGTATGCACACAGCAGCGGCATAAAAGTCGGCAGGCCGAAAAAAGGGATTCCCTTTCCGCCCCAGCAGTTGGGCAGTCCCCCAAACTCCGCGATGCCCACCCCGCCGATCACAGCGCCGTCCCGATTCGTGGCGATGAAGTAGGCACATCTGTCAGGCTTTGCCCTGTAAAATCCCCTGAGGCAAGAAAGCTCCGGGTCAAAGTAGGCTGTCCCGGATGATCCGCGCAATGGCGGCGTCATCTGCCAGGGTAATCGGGCGAATTGTAATCGTCCGCACAGTTGAGTCCCTTCTCTTTCTGTTTTCCCTTCCAGCATACAGCAGCCCTTCGCTTTTCACTGGTTTTGAAACGTCTTATATCCAACCGGGCAAAAGGTTTACACCCATTGCCCGGTTGGATACTGTAATGTGGGCAACTTCTCCCTATGAAATCAGTCGCCCAGAATATCCAGCGTTTGCAGCCAGTTGTGCTTCGTTGCTGCAACCGTCTTCTCAAGATCGTGTTCTCTGACAGCTCGGATGATAGCATTATGCTGCGTTACTGAATCGCTTCGGATATCACCGAGATTTTTGAAGTACAGCGTTTCGATTCTCTCTACGTGACAATCCACTGTATCCAGAAAACTTGAAAGAAAATCATTGGGACAAACATTCAGGAAGTAACTATGAAACTGCCTGTCATACATGTGGGCTTGTTCATAATCCCGCTGATTGCAAGCCCAGGCAAATTTCTGGTTCAGCTTCTCCAGCCCGAGACAGTCAGATTCCTTGATAAACGGGAACGCAAATTCCACAGCCGTCGCATATAGCTGTGCGGTAAGTTGATAGGTGTATCTCGCCTGTTCCAAGTCTATAGGCGCAACACGGCTTTCCTTTCCCGGAAATATCTGAATCAATCTCTGGTCCGCAAGCAGCTGCATAGCCTCCCGTACCGGGGTCCTGCTTACGGAAAAATAGTTTGCCAGCTCCAAATCGGAAATCTTTTCCTCCGGGGTCAGCGTTCCGTTTACTATCCATTTCTTCAGTTGAGAATAAACCCGCTGTCGGGCTGTTTGTGGTACCTGGGGTTCAGTCTTTAATGGTATCGGCATTGGAATACTCCTCGTTTCAGAATGAAGTCATTTAAGGGTGCTCTCGTTGTTTGACTGTCAATACTATATCACAAAGTCATTTGAAGTGCAATATATTACGTGCAATATTTACTTTTTTGACAAATCTCTCTGCCGGAATCTGGGGAATAGTCACGAAAAATTTCAAAAGGATTTCTAATGGTTGACAACATCCATGCAGCAAATTATAATGCAATATATCGCACTTTTAGTGTAATATATTTAGGAGCGTGATACAAATGAACTACGAGTGGGAAGACAGTATGGGCATTCGTATACTGGCATCGCCGGCACAAATGAAAAGTGATTTACCGGATTGTTTTACACAGGCAGCTGCTATGCAGGTCCAAAACCTCCATATGCAGATCGAGGGCTACAAGCCAACCCCCCTTGTCAGTCTGGACGCACTGGCGGAAGAACTGGGTGTTAAAAAGATCTTTGTAAAAGATGAGTCCAAGCGTTTTTCATTGAATGCCTTTAAGGGGCTTGGCGGCAGCTATGCCATGTTCCGTGTACTGTGTGAGGTTCTCTCTCTGAATCCGGAAACCACCACCCTTCATGATCTGCTTGATTCCCGGTACAAGGATCGTTTGAAAGAAACTGTATTCGTAACCGCAACAGATGGGAACCATGGCCGGGGGATTTCCTGGGCTGGCAGCATCTTCGGCTGTCAAGTGCACGTATACATGCCCAAGGGATCTGCGCAAGCACGGGCGGACGCAATTCGGCGGGCAGGTCCTGCCGAGGTTATCATCACCGATATGAACTATGACCGAACAGTTGAATATGCAATGGAAATGAGCCGAAAGAACGGCTGGCATCTGATTCAGGACACAACTCTTGAGGGGTACGAAAAGGTTCCAACCTGGATTATTCAGGGTTATCTGACCATGGCCAACGAAGCCCGGGAGCAATTGGAATCTCTGAACGAAAAACCCACCCACATTTTCCTTCAGGCTGGCGTCGGTGCCATGGCTGGCGGCATTCTGGGATATTTTGCCAATTTTTACTCGCAGAACAAGCCCATTGTAACCGTTGTTGAACCGGACACAGTCAATTGCATCTATCGCTCAGTGAAAGCAAACGACGGCAGGATCCACAGCATCGAAGGAGATCCCTTCACCATTATGGCAGGACTGAATTGTGGAACACCCTGCACAATCACTTGGCCTATCTTGCGGGATTACGCGGAATTCTATATGGCCTGTCCGGATTCTGTTGCAGCACACGGAATGCGGCAATATGCAGCGCCAAAGAAGGGAGATGAAGTGATAATTTCCGGCGAATCCGGCGCAGTTACAATGGGTGCTGTTAGTCTGCTTCTAAGTCGTCCTGAATTACTATCTGCCGCCAAAGCAATGAAACTCGACAGAAACTCCGTCATTCTGCTGTTTAATACCGAAGGCGACACAGATCCGTTCAGTTACGAGAAAATCGTGAAAGCATATTCCAACTAACTTTTGACTTAACGAGGAGGAAACACAATGAAGAAAAAAGAAACAACCTTCGGCTTTGCTGTCCTGGCAATGATTGCATGTTTTGCATTCATTATGATCCCCGGCGCTATATTTGGTACCAAAATCCACGTTATGTTCCTGCTGTCCTGGCTGATCGCCTTTGGTCTTTGCATGTCCAGAGGCTACAGCTATGCCGAGTTACAGTCCGGCATGATTAAGTTCATTCCCAAGTGTATCGTCCCTGTTCTGCTGATTCTCACTATCGGCGCCATCATCGGCTCCTGGTGTGCCAGCGGCACTATTGCCTACATTACGTATCTTGGCCTTCAGATTATCAACCCGAGATTCTTTCTTGCAACCGCATTTGTGGTGACCCTGATCTGTGCCTGCTTCACCGGCACCAGTTTCGGCACCTGCGGCACTGTTGGCGTTGCCCTCATGGGTGTTGCCATGGGAATGGGACTGAACCCTCTTTGGTCTGCCAGTGCTATTCTGTGCGCAGCAGTAATCGGTGACGGTGTCTCACCTCTGTCTGATACTCCCAATGTCATCGCAGGCGCATCCGGCGTTGACATGTTTGAAAGTGTCAAGTTCCAGCTTCCCATGACCATCCCTGTGGCGGTTCTGACCTTCCTGTTCTATCTGGTGATGGGCATTATGGGCGGTGTTCAGGCTGCCGACACCACTGCAATTTCCGAGCTGGTAGATGCCATCGGGCAGAGCTATAACCTGGGTATCTGGTGCCTTCTGCCGATCATAGTGGTTTTTGGCCTCCTGATCAAGAAATTTCCCGCTATTCCCTCCTTGCTGCTGGGTGCTCTGACTGCTCTGCTTGTCGCGTGTTTCACACAGGGCCAGTCTTTTGCCAGTGTCATCGGCTCCATGTGGAGCGGTTTCTCTCTCCAGTCTGAGAATGCCATGGTAGCAAAGCTGTTCAGCCGCGGTGGCATTTCCGGCATGACCGGCACCTGTGTTCTGATTATCTTCTCATTCGGACTGTTCGGCATACTCAACGAAGCCAAGGTACTGGACACTCTGATGAAGCCTCTGGATAAGGTCGTTAAAAACCGTATCAGCGGTGTACTGGCTGTTGTGATTGTCGGCTTCCTGGCCAATCTTTCTTCCTCCGCCAGTTTCTCAGAGGTTTTCACCGGCAACGTCATGTCCCCCGTGTATGAGAAAGCAGGCCTCAACAAGTTGGATCTCACCAGAGCTGCAACTGTTGGCTGCCTTGCGTTCTCCATGTACATTCCTTTCGTCGTCATGCCCGCAACCGTAACCGCTTCCCTTGGAGTAGATCCTGTCGCCATGATTCCTTACTATGTCAGCATGCCCATCTATCTGGTCGTTCTGGTTGTGATTACCGCCTTGAATCTGGATAAGAAAATGCTGGAGAAGAAGTAAACAGTCTGTCAATATTTGATATAGGGAGAAATACAATGGATAATTGCTACGCAGGTATTACCGAGTATGTGGATGCCCACAGAGAAGAAATGCTCAGCAAGCTGATTGAGCTGGTAAATCTGGAAGGACACTATGAAGAAAAAGAAAATGTTCAGCTGGCTCAGGCCTGGTTCCGCAAAGAACTGGAGGCCGAAGGCTTCATCTGCCGAACCAGAGACGTTGCAGAAAACCGCTGCAGTATGCTGATTGCGGACCTGGCCACAGACCGCCCGGGAAAACCCATAATGTTCTCCGGTCACATCGATACCGTCCATCACAAAGGTTCTTTCGGTGGAGACAATCCCTGCTATGTCGAGGACGGTAAAATCTATGGCCCCGGTGTTCTCGATATGAAGGGTGGCCTGATAATTGCGCTGTACGCAGTCAAGGCGCTCAACAGCATTGGTTACAGAGAGCATCCCATCCGCTTTGTTGTGGTAGGCGAAGAGGAATCGGATCACGTGGGAAGCAACGGCGATATTGTGCTAACCGAAGAGAGCAAGGGTGCGCTGTGCTGCTTCAATATGGAAACCGGCAAACTGCAAAACGCGATCTGCACTCAAAAGAAGAGTCAGATTACCTACTTTATGACAGTTGATGGGGTAGGCGGCCATGCCGGAAATGATTTTCTGAAGGGTAGAAACGCCATCAACGAAGCGTGTTACAAGATTCTCGAGATTGCAAAGCTCACCGACCTGGAGCAGGAGACCACTGTGACCACAGCTGTAATCAAAGGCGGCGGTCATATTTCCGGTATTGCCGATCACTGTGAAGTCGTATTTGACACTCGGGTGACCAACGAGGCGGAGGCTGATCGAACCAGAGAAGCTATTTACGAAATTGCTGGCCGAACCTTTATCGACGGAACAACCACAAAAATGGATCACTATCGTGCTAAGCTCCTTCCTCTGAAAGAGGATGATGCCTGCCTGCGGTTCTTTAACCTCATCAATCGCGTAGCGGAAGAGCAGGGCTTTGAACCCTTTGAGAAACTACATCTGGGTGGTGCTTCAGATGCAGGCAATATTCAGGCAGCAGGTCTTCCTGTTGTTGACAACTGTGGCATTCGCGGTGAATTTGCCCACAACCGTAAGGAGTACGGTGTCGTAGAATCTTTGTATGACCGGGCTAAAATTTTCGCTGGTACTGTTCTGAAAATTGAGGAGATGTGAGCATGTCATTGCCGTTGAATGTACAGTATCTGCTGATTGCAGCAGTTCCTGTTATCTTTCTCCTGGTGGCAGTCATGCGGTTCGGATGGGGAGTGGCGAAAGCCGCTCCCCTGGGCATGGGTATTGCCTTCCTGCTGGCTGTTACGGTATTTCGGGCTTCTCCTCTTGCAATGCTGTACGAAATGGGCAAAGGAGCATGGAATGCGTCAACTATCCTGCTGGTTATTTGGCCGGCAGTTTTCTCTTATGAATTGAGCTGTGAATCCAAGGGCTTTCGTGCCATTGCCAATGGAATACAGTCTCTGACCAGACATGAACTGCTGCAGATTCTGATCCTAGGATGGGTTTTCCCCAGCTTCCTGCAGGGAATCACCGGTTTTGGTGTAGCAGTTGCCGTCGGTGCGCCGTTGCTGCTGAGCATAGGTGTTTCACCGCTGTACAGTATCGTAATTGTTCTGCTTTGCCACTGCTGGGGTGCGACTTTCGGGACTCTGGCTCTGGCTTGGGATGCCCTGATTGCGCAGGCTCAGATGACTGCTTCTCAGAATGCCTATGCTGCCCTGCTGGCTGCCGGTATGATATGGATATTCAATCTGATCTGCGTAGTTTACTGCTGCTGGCTCTACGGAAAAGGGGAGGCGATAAAGGAGGGGCTTCCCATCATCCTCCTTTTGTCGCTGGTCATGGGCGGCGGTGAGCTGTTGTTGGCTCCAATCAATGCAACGGTGGCCTGTTTCCTGCCCTCGACGGCAGCGCTTGCAGTTATTATTCTGATCAGTCGCACAAAACGATATCGTTCAGAATGGTCGGCCAAGAACAGTCCAATCATGTGCATCAGAAATATTGTTGAAGATTCTACTGCCGACATGGGATTCCACCAGGCTTTCTTACCTTACTATGCGCTGACTGCCATTACGGTAGTCTGTCTTCTGGTTCCTCCTGTAAAAGCAGTTCTCGGTCAATGGAAGATCTGCTTTTCTTTCCCGGAAACGATTACCGGCTTTGGCTTTCTCACTTCTGCCGAGGCAAGCTTTTCTCCCATGGCCCCACTTACATATGCCGGAACTTTTCTTCTGCTTTCCGTCGGTCTGAGCTTTCTGTATTACCGCAAAAAAAGATTTATCGCGACATCAGACTTGGTCCCTGTTTGGAAGAGGACAGCTCAGAAATGTATGCCCTCTACCATTGCTATCCTGAGCTTAATTACGATGTCAAAATTTATGAGCAGCAGCGGTATGATTTATGTATTGTCCAGGGGAATTGTTTCAATTCTGGGAAAGTTCTACGTCATTGTCTCTCCTTTCCTGGGAATGCTTGGGGCATTCATCAGTAGCAGCAATATGTCGTCAAACATTCTATTTGGCAGCTTCCAGAGCACGGCTGCAGAGCTGTTGGATATTAACCCTGCCGTTACTGTCGCGCTGCAAACTGTCGGCGGTGTTCTTGGCGATGCCTTTGCCCCTGGATGTCTGATTATGGGAATCTCCACCACCGGATTTTCTGGTGGTGACGAGAAAATATTGAAGAGGATTATTCCCATATGTGTGATTTGTGCTGTCATTTTCGGCGCATTTTCCTATTTGGTACTTGTCTGAGATGCATAAGGACAGTACATGGTTAAAAGATCCGTAATTCATCAGGAGAGAAAACATGAAAAAGGTACAGTTTACTGAAACCGTCCTGCGGGATGGCCAGCAGTCCTTAATGGCAACAAGGCTTCCGTTTTCCGATTATGAGGAAATTCTGCCGATTATGGATCAGGCAGGCTATTACTCTATGGAGTGCTGGGGCGGGGCTACCTTTGACGCATGCCTGCGATATCTGAATGAGGACCCGTGGGAGCGACTGAAGAAGCTGCGCAAGAGCCTGCCTCATACAAAAATCCAGATGCTGTTCCGTGGACAGAATATTCTGGGCTATAAGCACTATCACGATGATGTGGTAGAGAAGTTTCTGGAGTTGTCCATTATAAACGGTGTGGATGTAATCCGAATCTTTGATGCCCTCAACGACTTCCGCAACATTCGCAGCTCTCTCGAAGCGGTTCGGAAATACGGCGGTGACCGTGTGATTGCCTCCGGATGCATGCCGTATACGCAAAGTCCTGTGCATACAGTCGACAAGTATGTTCAGATGAGCAAAGAACTTGTTTCCATGGGATTCGATACCATCTCTATTAAAGACATGGCAGGAGTTATGAGTCCCTATGAAGCTGAGCACCTGATCAAGGGCATCAAAGATGCGGTAGGAGATGTTCCGGTGGTGCTGCATACCCATTGCACAACCGGCATGGCCTACATGACTTCTATCAAGGCAATCGAATCCGGCCTGGATGTGCTGGATACCGCAACATCCTGCTTCTCCGGCGGTACTGCCCAGCCGGCAACAGAAACCCTGTTCTATGCAATGCGGCAGTATGGGTATGAGACCGGACTGAATGAAACGGCACTAAACAAAGTCAATGATTTCTTTAAGCCACTAAAGCAGAAATATATCGACAATGGGGTACTTCTGCCCAAGAGTATGGGAACCGATGCCCAAGCTCTTGTATATAAGGTTCCCGGCGGGATGCTGTCCAATATGATGGCAAATCTCATTGAAATGCATGCTTTCGACAAATTCGAAGCTGCTCTGGATGAAATCCCGGCTGTTAGAAAAGATTTGGGCTACCCACCCCTTGTGACGCCGCTTTCCCAGATGGTCGGCAATCAGGCAGTAGCGAATGTGATTACTGGTGAACGATACAAGCAAGTTTCCAAGGAGGTTCGTAACTACATCAAGGGTGAGTATGGCATTGCACCCGCCCCGATTTCTCAGGAACTCCAGGACAAGATCCTCGGTGTTGGAAATACGCCAGTGGATTGCAGAGTTGAGGATTCCAAGAGAACCGGTGAGGATTTCCGTCGGGCCCAGGATGCACTCGGCGATCTGTGCCGCTGTGAGGAAGACGTTATGAGCTACATCTGCTACCCAAACCAGACAATCTCTTACCTGGAAGCAGAGAAGCGCAAGCAGGAAAATGTATGCACTTATTCCATTGAGCCAATCGTGAATTAATCCAATCCTAGTGAAATAGACTATTCCCTTTCTCCCCTAATTGTATTATAATATCGCATGAATCGATATCAGCATGAAAAGGAGAACCGGAATGGTCATCAAGCGCGACGTTATCTACTCCCCCAATGGGGAGCACCGTACCCTTCACATCTATCTTCCGGATCATTATTACATGACCCAGGAGCGATTCCCGGTCATGTATTTCTTTGACGGACACAATCTGTTCTTTGACTCGGATGCCACCTATGGAAAGTCCTGGGGACTGAAGGATTTCCTGGACGGCTGGGAAAAGCCCATGATCGTTGTTGGCATGGAGTGCAGCCACACCGGAAATCAGCGGCTGTGCGAATACCTCCCCTACCCCGCAGGAGATCAGTTCTTCGGCCCCCTCCAGGTTCTGGGGAATCAGACCCTGGACTGGATCGTCCGGGAGGTCAAGCCCATGATCGACTGGGAATACCGCACCTGGCCCCAGCGGGAGTGCACCGGCATTGCGGGCTCCAGCATGGGCGGTCTGATGGCCATCCGGGCAGTCTTCGGCTACAACCAGTGGTTTTCCAAGGCCGCCTGCATTTCCAGTGCCATCGGCTTCTGCCCGGAGCCACTGATGGCGGATGTGTTTGGCACCCGGATCAGTCCCGACACCCGGGTATACCTCTCCTGGGGCTCCCGGGAATCCTGGGGCGGCTGGGACAAAGAGCATACGGATCCCACCAGCGAATCCTTTCAGTGGAACCACGCCATCGCCCATCATGTCTGGGCCCAGGGCGGCGCAGGAACGGCCATCTGCCAGGAGGGCGGCGGTCACTGCGAGGCAGACTGGGAAAAGCTTGTGCCGGACTTTATGGACTTCCTCTGGATGCGTTGAGATTAGCGGCGGATTGACTGCTCAGGAGCTTATGGACTTGACCAGCCTTGCCAAAAGTCTGCCCGGCGCTATGATCTGCAATGTGGCCATGCTCTATGGCTACCGGGCGGGAGGCCTGCTGGGAGGACTTCTGTGTGTGCTGGGCATGAGCGTTCCGCCCATGGTAATCCTGATCCTCATCAGCTTCTGCTACAGCGCCTTCCGGAACAACCACTGGGTCATGGCCGCCATGGAGGGTATGCAGGCGGCGGTGATTCCCATCATCGGCAGTGCCGTTATCGGCATGGCCAAGGGCAGTCTTCCGTATCCGCCCTGTATTGTGGTAGCTCTTGTGTGCTTTGCAGCGTACATGTTCCTTCCCATCAATCCCATTTTTCTGGTGCTCATCGGTGTCGTCTCGGGTCTTCTGATCGGAGCGTACGATGAGCGAAAGGAAGTCGGAATCCATGGTGCTTCTTGACCTCTACTGGAGCTTCCTGCTCATCGGCTTTGGCAGCTTCGGCGGGCTGTCCATGATCCCGCAGATCACAGGCGAGGTGCTGTCCCACGGCTGGATGACCGTGGAGCAGGTGACGGACATTGTGGCCATTGCGGAGATGACCCCCGGCCCTTTGGGGCTGAACTGCGCCACCTTCGCCGGGATGCAGGCGGCGGGAATCCCCGGCGCCATTGCCGCAAACCTGGGCACCATGACCCCCTCCCTGACCCTGTGTGTTCTGGCCGCCGTGTTTTTCGGGCATTTTAAGAACAGCCGCATCGTGCGCCACCTGCTCATCGGCGTCCGCCCTGCCTGCCTTGGCATGGTGCTGGGCGTGCTGGTGTCTCTGAGTCTGAGCACCTATATTGGGGGCGGCAGTCTTCGGCTTCCCTCCATCACCATCGGCATCGTGGATCTTGTGCTGCTGATGAAATATAAGGTCAGCATCCCCAAGGTGCTGCTTTTCAGCGTTGGAATGGGCCTCGTCTTCTTCGGTGTGCTGGGAATATGAGAACGCGCCCATACACGCGGGATATTGAAATCTTTAGAAATCCTGGAGGCAAACATGATAAAGTATTTTGCTGTCAATACGTCCGGGCACAGCATCCGCTGCAAGCTTTACAGCAATGCGTCCCGGAATTTTAAGACTGTCGTCCTGTTCGGGCACGGCTTCGGCGGACACAAGGACAACAAGGCCGCCCAGCGGTTTGCCGAGACGGTGCTCTCCAAGTACAAGTCCGTGGCTGTGCTGACCTTTGACTGGCCCTGCCACGGTGACGATGTCAAGAAAAAGCTGACCCTTTCCGACTGTGACAGCTATATCACCCTGGTCACGGACTACGTCAAAGCACAGCTGGGGACGCAGGATCTGTGCGTTTATGCCACCAGCTTCGGCGGCTATCTGTTCCTCAAATACATTTCCGAACACGGCAGCCCCTTCCGCCGCATCGCCCTGCGGTGCCCGGCGGTGAACATGTACGAGGCACTGACCCGCCGCGTTCTCACCCCTGCCGAGGAAGAACGGCTTGCCAGAGGGAAGGACGTTGCCGCCGGCTTTGACCGGAAGGTCAGCATCAGCAAGACCTTTCTGGACGAGCTGCATCAGGCGGACATCCGGAAGCTGGATTATCTCGACTACGCCGAGGACATTCTCATTGTCCAGGGCACAAAGGACGAGGTCGTATCCTTCGATGCCGTCCGGGACTTTGCGGACAACAACCTGATCGAATTTGTCCCTGTGGAAAACGCCGACCACCGCTTCCAGGACTATGCCCTGATGGGCGCTGCCATCAAGCGGATCATAGAATTTCTGGAGCTTTGAGATTTTCCCTTCTGCACCCTTGCTATTTTCCGTCGGATTTAGTACAATAGCCTAAGTGTTTGACGAAAGAGGAGATCAGCATGGAAAGTCTGGCTTTTGACAACGACCAATATCTGGCGACCCAGTCCGCCCACATCCGGGAGAGAATCGGGCAGTTCGGCGGCAAGCTGTACCTGGAATTCGGCGGCAAGCTGTATGACGACTATCACGCCTCCCGGGTGCTTCCCGGCTTCCAGCCGGACAGCAAGCTGCGGATGCTGCTGCAAATGAAGGAGCAGGTGGAGATGGTCATTGCCATCAACGCCGATGACATCGAGAAAAACAAAATCCGGGGCGACCTGGGCATCACCTATGACCGGGACGTGATCCGCCTCATTGGCGTGTTCCGGGATCTGGGTCTGTACGTGTCCAGCGTGGTGCTCACCCGCTACCACGGCCAGAGCATTGCCCGGGCTTTCCAGTCCCGGCTGGAGGGCATGGGCATCCGGGTATACCATCACTACCATATTGCGGGCTATCCCTCCGACACCGCCCACGTAGTCAGTCCCGAGGGCTTTGGCCGCAACGACTACATTGAGACCACCCGGGAGCTGGTGGTGGTCACTGCCCCCGGCCCCGGCAGCGGCAAGCTTGCCACCTGCCTGAGCCAGCTCTACCACGAGCATGAGCGGGGCAACACCGCCGGGTACGCCAAGTTCGAGACCTTCCCCATCTGGAATCTGCCCCTGAATCACCCGGTGAACCTGGCCTACGAGGCCGCCACCGCCGACCTCAACGATGTGAATATGATCGATCCCTTCCATCTGGAGGCCTACAGCGTTACCACGGTGAACTACAACCGGGACGTGGAGGCGTTCCCGGTGCTGGTGGCCATCTTCGAGAAGATTCTGGGCCACTGCCCCTACAAGTCCCCCACGGACATGGGGGTGAACATGGTTGGCAACTGCATCTGCAACGATGAAGCCGCCCGGGAGGCTTCCCGTCAGGAGATCATCCGCCGCTACTATGTGGCCCTGTGTGAGCTGAAGCAGGGCAAGGGTACGGAGGAAGCCGTGCGGAAGCTGGAGCTGCTGATGAAGAAGGTGGGCGTCACCCCCCAGGAGCGGAAGGTGGTTGCCCCCGCCCTGCGTCGGGCAGAGGAGACCGGCGATGCCGCCGCTGCCATGGAGCTGCCCGACGGCACCATCGTCACCGGCAAGACCACCGACCTGCTGG
>CALYRG010000031.1 GCA_945482615.1 uncultured Clostridia bacterium
AAGTCCACTACTGGGTTTCATTCCTCGTGGTGCTCAGTCACTTAGCATGGGAATTTAATCAGAAACAGTATCAGAACTGCATATATACAAATGCTGCCTCCCCAAAGGAGGGACCCCAAACGCCAAAATACAGTGTCACCAGCAGGCAGCCCAGCAGAAGAACATAGCGAAGCGCAAAGGGCTTTTCATCCAGCTTTTTCCGGAGGGTCCCGCAGCCATAGATCTCATGGTAAATATCCACCAGCAGGATGAGCAGCGTCCCCAGGAAAACGATTTTGTAATCCCGGATTTCCAGTTCCAGTTCCCGAATCTGACGCCAGGCTGTTGAAAAACTCCGCTGTGTAAACAGTCGACGGAAGGTGGTGAAGGATTCCGTCAGGTTTGGAGCGACATCAAACACATATCCCAGCACAACAATCACAAAGGTGCGAAGCATCTGGAACAAGCGGAACCACAGCTTTTTTGTGTTGATCCGCAGCTTTCGGGTCATAGCAGTGAATATTGGCTCGCATAGCGGTGAGACCAGCATAATGGTACCATACCACACGCCGAAGCCGAGATACTTCCAGTTTGCACCATGCCAGATACCCACCAGCATAAACACCGCAAAGGAAGCAAGACTTGTGGGCAGCACCTTTGCGATATGCTGGCCAGCCTTCGTCTTCCCCAGTCCGCTACCCCGGATATTCTTTCCAAGGGCAAGGAAGGACTTGGATACAGCCAGCGGATAAAACAGATACTTTCGGAACCACCCGCCCAGGGTAATATGCCACCGATGCCAGAACTCACTGACAGACAACGCAAAGTAGGGCTGACGGAAATTATCCACCATCTCGATGCCGAAGATCTGGGCAACGCCCCGGGAAATATCGATACCGCCGGAGAAATCCGCGTAAATCTGAACCGCATAGAGCAGCAGGAAGAATGCAAGCGCCGTACCGTTCCATGCGCCGTAGTTTTCCGTGATGCCGTTGAGAGCGATGACGGCCCGGTCGGCAATTACCAGCTTCCGGAACAGGCCCCACAGAATCAGCTCCACGCCGTATTTAACCCGTGTAAATTCGAAGTCATGGGGCTCATAAAGCTGATGCGCCAGCTGGTCATACATGCTGATGGGGCCCTGAATGATCTGCGGGAAAAAGGAGACAAACAGTGCAAATTTTCCAAGATTGCGCTGAGCCTCAACCTTTCCCCAATACACATCAATGATATAGCCCATGGACTGAAAGGTATAGAAGGAGATTCCCAGCGGCAGCAACAGATTCAGTGTCGGTGCCGAAAAACTGATCCCCCACCCGCCCATCAGCTGGTTTAAGCTTCCGGCAAACAGGTTGTAGTATTTCAGAAATACCATGATTCCGAAGTTTGCAACCAGTACCGCTATAAGAATCCTTCGTTTTTTTGCATTTTCCCGGTCTTTATAGTTCTTTTTCTGTTCCCGATCCCAGTCTGCCTTGTGCTCGGCAACCGTCCTTTTTATCTCCCGGGAGATTTCTTCGATCCAGACAGCTCCGGCGAAGGTGCTGGCTGTGGTAAACAGAATGTATGCCACAAGCCGATAGCTGGCCATGAGATAGAAAAAGTAGCTTCCCACAAGCAGCACGACCCAGCGATGCTGCTTCCATGGAAATTTGAAATACAGCAGCGCCAAAGCTGCAATAAACGCAAAAAACTTCAACGATGTATACGCCATGCCCGGAATTTCCTCCTCTGCGCACGTACCAGCCACGTACAGCACACGATTATGTGATATAGGGGAGGCGTATTTGAAAGCCCTCCGAAGGGTCTGCGCAACGCAGCCGATGTCCGGAACGGTTTTCAGATACGCCTCCGAAACCCCTGTTATTCCTCCTGGAGACGCTCCACCAGCGCATACATGGCAGCCGCGGAGTCAAAGTTTTCCAGGACCAGATCACTTGCCGTGATCTCGATGTCAAAGACGCTGTTGAGCTCTGTGACCAGGCTCACAATGTCAAAGGAATCCAGAATTCCTCCGGAAACCAATGCGGTCTCCTTCTCAAAATCCACATCCGGCTGAAGCTTTTGCAAAATATCCAGCAGTTCTTCCATGATTCATTCACCTTTCTATATGTTTCAAAAATATGTGTCAGGAAATTTCGGTCGATTGCTTCATTTCCTCCAGCTTCCCGGAAAGCCAGGCGCTCTCCTGGAGCCAGAGGCCAAATTCCTCCGGGTCTCTGGAGCGAAATTCCTCCTCAAAAAGCCGGTAGTACAGATGTCCGTATTCCACGCAGGTGTCCCATTTGGCCTGATTCTCAGGTGTCTGACTGCGGGGGGAAAAGCCTTCGATTCCGGTCAGAATATCGCACAGGAAACGGGTGGTCTTGTACTGTCCGTACAGGTTCATGTGGTGGTTGTTATAAAAGTCCGTCTCCGGCACAATGCCGATCTGGTCGGTCATACCATCAAAATTGTAGAAGTCAAAGCCGTTGGCCCGAATCATTTCTCCCAGAGCATTCATCCTCTGATACCATTGGTATCGTTCTTCCGTGGTCAGCCGGTGCGGGGCGTTGATAAACACGAAGTGAATCTCCGGGTGCCTGGAACAGGCATCCAGAACCGCCTGACACTCTGCGATCACCTCCGGCGGCAGCTCCGCCGTCGAAGCATCTCCGGCGGTGTTGATGGGGGCGACATAGGGTCCGTCCCAATTCTCGCCGGAGCCCGTGAAGGTAATTGCGCCCTTGAGCAGGGAATACCCTCTGCGCCGGACGCTGAGATTGTCCTTCAGATAGGTTTTCATTTCTTTGAAATCCGCCTTGCCGTGATTCACAATAAACGGAAAATAATAACTCAATGTATGCTCCCGGTCGCCGTGCTGTTCGATCATCCGGATTTTGTTTTGTGAAAGCGGAATTCCGGCTGTAAGCTCCCGCAGGACGACATCAACATCACTTTTGGGCGCAAGAACCTCACCCACATCTACAACGATGATCTGGGGCGATTGGTTCCGAATAGCTTCTTCCAGCTGCTCCTCAAAGAGGGCGAAGGCATTGGCAGAAAACACAAAGGGATAGCTGGTAAAACCGTACTCCTCATACGCGAGAACCGGTGAATACCCTGCATAATCCTCGCTGGAACCCAAAACGATGACATCCAGGGAGTCAGCCGGTTCCAGATAGAAATTGCGGATTCTGACGCTGTCATCAAAATCATTGATTGGATACAGCAAGATCAGCATTATCGCGGGAAGCAGCAGCGCCAATAGTTTCACAATGCGGAGCATCCTTGTCTTGCAATTCATAATACACACCTGATACATGATTCTGTCTTTGTGCCTGCGTTTTCCCCGAAAATCAAAGGGCACAGGGTAAAAAGCGTTCCGTCAGCTGTTTTCTGTCAATTTTTCCGTTGGCGTTTTTCGGCATTTCCTTTACCCGGATCACGCTGTCCGGCAACATGTAGGACGGAACCCTCCGCCTGACAGCGTTCAGGACTATATCTGTCTGCTTTGGACCGCCCTCATAGAACAGCGCCAGGCAATCCTGTGCTTTGATGTACACGCAGGCGCAGCTTTTGACCTTATCCACACTGTTGGCAGCCGCCTCGATCTCGCCCAGCTCGATACGGTAGCCACTGCGCTTGATTTGAAAATCAACCCGGGAAATATACTGAATCTCCCCAGAAGCATCCAGCCGCACCAGGTCTCCCGTGCGATATACCCGCTCGGGGTACTTCTTGTTTAAAGGGTTCTGAACGAAAGCTTGGGCAGTCTTTTCGGGGTTGTTGTAGTAGCCCTCTGCCATAAAGGACGTGCGCACATACAGCTCGCCCTCCTCTCCAACGGCTGCCTGCGTACCATCCTCGCGGACGATCAGCGTATGGCAGTTATCACAGTGCACACCGATGGGAATGCTGTCAGCATCCGAAAACTCCCTGTTCAGCACGTAGAACGTACAGATATCCGTAGTTTCCGTAGGACCAAACAAATTCGCGTATAGGATGTCCTTGTCCAGATTCCGGATCCAGTAGTTGAGCTGTTTGGTGGGCATGACCTCTCCAGCAAACAGAACTGTTTTCAGATACTCCGGTTTCTTTACATCAAAGGCTTTCCAGTTAGACACCATGGAAATCGCCGTTGGAACCCAGTAGATTGTATTGACCTTATGCTGGTTGAGATAATCGATCAGCATCACCGGAAAGGAAAAATAGAGCTTCGGAATGATGTGGTACGTGCAGCCACACTTGATGGTGGAGAACAGATCCGTGACAGACATGCTGAAATAAAGCGGCGTCTGGGAGCCGAATACCGTATTCTCATCAAACGCAAATTCCGCAGTGACCCAGTTGATATAGCTGATGAGTGCCCTATGGCTGATGACGGCTCCCTTGGGGATGCCGGTAGATCCACTGGTGAACAGAACATAAGCGATATCCATGTCGATCATGTCGCTGCGAATATCGCGGAGCAGACTCTCATCGATATGCCCCTGGATGATATCCTCATACATCACAATCGTCCGTTCGCCCCTTACCTCGCCGGCAATGGGAAGATTCTGCTGGTCTGTCAGCAGGATTGCATCTTCCAGCACGTCAAGAATATGGACAATGCGATCTATCGGAGAATGAACATCGATCACTGTATAGAAATCTCCGGCATAAAGCGCGCCAAGCATTGCTTCGATGCAGCTGCAGTTCCGATCGATCAGGATCGCCACAGGGCGTCTGGTTCCCAATGCAGCAAGGGCAGTGCCGATCCGCTGTGCACTGCAGGCAGCCTGCGAAAAGGTCAGGCTCCGCTCTTTATCCGTAAATCCGATTTTGTCCGGGTATTTGTCAACAGTTTCCTGGAAGTATTCAAGGATATTCTTCATCTTTGCCTCCAATTTCCCAGTCCCATTTACAGAATAATTGTCATAATTTAGAAGTATACCATACCCACTCAGAAAATGCAACATCTCTCGTCCTGTGTTTACCGCCGGATTGGCAATTCGGGTTGACTATGGGCGGCCCCAGGGTTACAATAGAGACACCGCAAGACAGAGAGGAACGATGAAGCATGGAATTTCGCCGCTGTTATGGGTGCATGGAGGAAATCACAGCCTATCCCTGTCCCCACTGCGGATATCATCCCCGGGATGATGCCCACCGGGACTACGCCCTGCGGCCGGGGAGCATTCTGAACGGGAAATATCTGGTGGGCCGGATGCTGGGCCAGGGCGGCTTCGGCATCACCTATGTGGGCTGGGATCTGGTGCTGGGGCGGAAAGTGGCCATCAAGGAATACTATCCCTCCGGCCAGGTGGTGCGCCAGAACGGCGCCACCCTGCAGTGGTACGAGACCCAGCAGGCGAAAACCGCCCGGGAGAGCGGCAAGGAGCTGTTTTTGAAGGAAGCCCGGAAGATGTCCAAGGTCAGCGGCATCTCCCAGGTGGTGCAGGTGCACGATCTGTTCCTGGCCAACGAAACGGCCTACATCGTCATGGAGTTCATTGATGGAGAAACCCTGAAGCAGCGGCTTCAGAAAACCGGCCCCCTGTCCTGGCAGGATATGCAGAAAATCTTCCTGCCGGTGACCCAGGCCATGGAGCAGGTGCACCAGGCAGGGCTCATTCACCGGGATTTAAGCCCGGACAACCTGATGCTCTTGCCCGACGGCGACGTGAAGGTTCTGGATCTGGGGGCTGCCAAGGATCTGAGTGTGAACGCCGGCGTCTCCTCCATGCAGGTGGCGAAAGGCGGCTTCAGTCCCCTGGAGCAGTACACCCAGCGGGGCGGCTCCGGCACCTGGACGGACGTCTACGCTCTGGCCGCCACCATCTATTACACCCTCACCGGGGTGGTGCCCCCGGCAGCCATGGACCGGATGGAGCGGGACGAAATGAACTGGGAGCTGGAGCAGCTGCGGTCCGTCCCCCGGGCGGGACTCCGGGCCCTGAAAAAGGCCATGGCGGTTCGCGCCTCGGATCGAACCCAGACCATGCAGGAGCTGTACCAGGGCATCGCGGCGAAGCCCCCCGCCGGGAAAGCCGCCAAGGCAGCACCCAAGCCTGCTGCCCCACCCAAGCCAAAAGCCGATGCCGCCCCTGCCCGGAAAAGAACATGGAAGCTTCTGCTTCCTGTGGGGGCGGTGCTGGTGTGCGCCGTCCTTGCGGCTGCGTTCCTGCTGCGGGGAAGCGAACCGAAGGCGGAAGCCCCTGCCAGTCTCCGGGGAACCACCCCCGCCACCCAGCCGACGGCTGTACCCCCCTCCCCGGAGGAGCTTTCATACAACCAGGCAGTCGAATGGGAGGCGGACGGTCAGCTTGGCCGGGCGGCCATTGCCTTCGGCCAACTGGGAGATTACAGGGATGCAAATGCCCGGAGCTTTGCCATCTGGGAGAAAATCACCCCTTATAGTACACTTTCTCTGTCTTCGCCATGTGCAGCGATCAAAGCGGACGGAACGGTTGCGGTGGCATCGGAATACCCGGAGCTGGGGCAGGCCATCCGCGGCTGGACGGATATCGTAGCTTTGGAGAATATCAGCAGGTGGATAGACAGAGAATATTGCGCCGCTGTTTTGGGGCTCAAGTCCGATGGCACTGTGGTCACTGCCAGTTCCATGCCGGACCACGGCTTCCCCGATGTGGACGGATGGACGCAGATTGTTGACATCCGTTCAGGCGGCGACTATACCGTGGGTCTGCGCAGCGACGGAACAGTGGTAGCTGCGGGGGATAATACATACGGCCAGTGCGATGTAGCGGACTGGAACGGCGTTGTCGCCATTGATACGTACAACTCCTATACGGTGGGTCTGCGCTATGACGGCACGGTGGTGGCCGCAGGCTGCCTCGGCTGGAAGGGAGCGGATGTCCGGCCGTATGTCAGCGACTGGACGGATATTGCCGCGGTGGAAACAGCATGGTATGCCATCATCGGCCGGAAAACGGATGGAACGGTGGTTTTTTCGTGCCCGGATGGCACCGTCTGGGAACAAGCCATGCGGAAGGTATCGGACTGGACAGACGTCCAGGAAATCTGCCTGGCGAACACGTTATTGCTGGCTCTGAAAACCGATGGCACCGTTACCGCGGTGGGTACAACCAACGACATGACAGTCACGATTGAAAACGCCTATGGCAGACTGAACGTCTCCGACTGGACGGACATTGTGGCAGTTTCCGGCGACGATTTCTACTCCGTGGGTCTCAAAGCCGACGGCACGGTGGTCACCGCGGGTCTGAACAGGCACGGCCGCTGTCACGTCACCGATTGGACGGACATCGCCGCCGTCTGGGCCGATTATGATTTCACCCTGGGGCTGAAATCCAACGGCACGTTTGTTTTGGCAGGTCAGGTTATCGATTACAATAACCAGAAGAACCCCATCCGGGAGCTTTTGCAGTGGGAGAATATCCGAATCCCCACCAAACCCCTCCCCGCCCGCAACGGCCATGAAAGCCAGATAGGATCCGGCCAGTAACCTCAAATCCATAAGAGCACCGGGCGCGGGATGAACTCCCGCGCCCGGTATCGTTATAAATTCATATTACTGCACCAGCTGGCAGAACAGGTCGATCTGGTCAGCCACGGTTTGCAGAGCGCCCCGCCAGAAGTTTCTATCCGTCAGATCGATGCCCGCCACGGCGGCGGTGTCCTCGGCGGTGGCCACGGTGGTGGTGCGCAGGAGCTCCTTATACTTGGGCACGAAGGTCTCGCCCTCTTTCAAATACATGGCGTACAGGCCCCGGGCGAACAGGCCGCCGAAGGCATAGGGGAAGTTGTAGTAGGTTGCGCCGTAGTAGTGGCTCTTGCACAGCCACATATAGGGATGGCGCACATGCTCGTCCAGACCGTCGCCGTAGGAGGCCTGCTGGGCATCGAGCATCATGGTGCACAGGGTATCGGCATCCATGAACCGCTCCTCCCGGTTTTCAAACACGCTCTTTTCAAACAGATACCGGGACAGAATATCGCAGATGATCTGGGTGGTGTCCTGGAGCTGGGATTCCACCAGGTTCAGACGCTCTGCGTCGTCTGCCGCACCCCGGATGGCCGCCGCCATGACCACGCACTCGTTGAAGGTGGAGGCCGTCTCAGCAAGGGGCATGGAGTAGTCCCGGTTCAGGGGCCGGTGGCCCTGGATGCACTGGTTGTGGAAGGCGTGGCCCAGCTCATGGGCCAGGGTCACCACGTCCCCCAGCTTGCCGTCAAAGTTGGTCAGCACCCGGCTCTGCCCCAGGCATTCCACTCCGGCGCAGAAAGCGCCCCCGGCCTTGCCGTCTCTGGGGTAAAAGTCAATCCAGGCATCGTCAAAGGCCCGGGCCACCATGTTGGACAATTCGCCGTCAAAGTGGGAGAACAGCTCCACAAGGTAGTCCCTGGCCTGCTGGGTGGTGAAGGTGGTGGAGGAGATTCCCATGGGGGCGAACAGATCGTACCAGGGAAGGCCGCCCTTGTGACCCAGGGCTTTGGCCTTGGCTCTGAGGTACTGCCGGAACCTGGGCAGATACTCCTGGATTGCCCCCAGCATGGCGTCCAGGGTCTGGCGCTTCATGTCGGATGCCTTCAGCGTCCGCTCCAGAGGGGATTCATAGCCCCGGAGCTGACAGTCGGAGATGGTTTCCAGCTTGATGGCATTCAGGGCATAGGCCACGGAGTCCCGGATGGATTCGTAGCACCGCAGCTCCGCCTCATAGGCATCCCGGCGCACCTGGGGATCCTCGTCATAGGCCATGTTCCGGATGGCGGAGAGGTTCGTCACCGTGCCCCGGAAGTTCACCTTCACGGTGCTGGTCAGGTACTGCTGCAGCTCGCTCCAGGCATTGCCGCCGGACAGCGCCATCCGGGCCGCCACCGCCTCGCCGTCGCCGGACAGAAGGTAGCGGCTGTTTTCCTGCATATTGCCAAACAAAAATGCATATTCTTTCAGCACCGCGTCCTTTTGGATCAGGGCCGGAAGGTCAGGAAGCTTCGCCGCCCAGGCCTGGAAAGCGGCACAGGGGGCAGCGGAGGCGCTGCAGGCCGCCAGGATTCTTCCCATCTGGGAGGAGGCCACGGTGTCCCGGGTGTCTGCCGCCTGGCGCAGCTCGGCATACAGCGCCAGCTTCCCGGCAAGCCGGGTGATGTTCTCCTGAATGTCAATGCCCTGCCGCAGCCCATCCAGGGCATCCATCTGAGAAAGCTTTCCAGCCAGGGCAGACAGCGCCTGCACCTGGTCTTTCAGCCTGCTCAGGTCGGCTTCAAAGGCAGGGTCGTCAAAGCCGTGATAAATGGGATCCAGATTCCAAACGGTATTCATATTCATAACCTCCTGATGGTTCCATCGTGTCTTGGTATGCGGATCGTTTTTTCCCGTCCACCCCATGTACCTGCAGGGGCGGTTATTATGTCGCCCGCCGTCTCTCCCCGCAGCCTCCTGCCCTCCCCTATGGGGAAGGCAGTCCGGTAGGGGCGGTTATTAACCGCCCGCCGTCTCTCCCTGCACCCTCCTGCCCTCCCCTATGGGGAAGGCAGTCCGGTAGGGGCGGTTATTAACCGCCCGCCGTCTCTCCCTGCACCCTCCTGCCCTCCCCTATGGGGAAGGCAGTCCGGTAGGGGCGGTTATTAACCGCCCGCATATATGCTTATTGTGCCCAAATCTCCTGCCGGAGCATGGCCGGACGGCACTTGCGGCACAGATAGTCCTGAGAAAGCAGCGGGCTTTCCGTGTCGCCGCACCGGCTGCACACCGGGATGCGGGTGATCTTGTAGTCGAAGATCCAGTAGCCCAGGCTGGCGGCGGTGATATCCTTCCAGGCGTGCTTATCCATGAGATGCCCCGCCTCCGCAGGCCGCCAGCTGTTGTTGTAGTTGTAGAGGTTGGAGTCGCGCACCTGGACGGTACCGTCATCGTTCAGCTTTTCCAGCACGATGTAGTGTCCCGCCCGGGTCCAGTAGCCCTGGGTCTGCACCGATATGGCGATATGCCCCTGTTCCAGCGCCTCCAGCACCTGGGCCGGTTCGTAGCAGCGGCTGAGCAGGTAAAAGTCCATAGCCGGAGGCTCCCGGATAAAGATCATGCCGTCGGTGCCCTGGCTGCTGCCGTAGCGGCCGTAGCGGCGGCACATCTCCGGGGGCGTCAGCTCCTGGTCGGTCATGTAGCTTGCCAGCATGGCCATGGAGGTGATGCCGCAGCCGTGGGTACGGATGGGGTCGGTGCCGAAGGTGACCTTGGGGTAGTCCTGCTGCAAATACAGGGGCACCTCCGGGAACCGCTCGTGGGCGATGTCGGGATAGAGGATATCCTCTGCACCCACCGTCCCTTCCGCCGTGGGAAGCACCACCGCGTCAAAGCGAACCTCCATGGGGTAAGTATTCTTCGCTTCTTCCAGAATATTCTGTCCGGCCTGCACTGCGCACAGATCCTCCGCCTGGGCGTACCGGGCGGAATACCGGTCTGCCAGGAACACGGCAACGCAGCCGTAGTCCGTCCGGATCACGGCGGTGTCCCCGCTCTGGCGGCTTTCATCAAAGCACCAGGCATCCAGCTCCGGCAGCAGCTGACCCCGGGTGACCCGGTCCAGCCGTCCGCCGTCCAGGGCCGTCCCGGCATCCTGGGAGCTCGCGTGGGCCTGCTCGGCGAACACCGTCTCCGGCAGCCGTCCGTATTGGGAACCCAGTCCCTTGAGAACATCCTGGGCCTGGCTTTCACAGAAGGCCCACTGCTCCTCGGTGCAGTGGACAACGCCGTCAGACCCCACCGTCACCTCCGGGCCCATGTTGTCCTGCCCATAGGGGGTGCTGGAATCTCGGGGGATGCGCCCGTCGGGAACCAGGAGCATCAGGCGAATATCCACGCAGTCCCCATCCCCGGAAAGGCTGTCTCCGTTTTCCTCCAGGAAAAGCTTCACATCCTCCTCGGTGGGGTCAATGCCGTAGCTCAGGAAGGTCAGGTACATATACCCCAGGTTGTTCAGCCGGGCATAGGCGGTCAGCTCCTCCAGGGAAGCCCCAAAGGCGCGGCTTGCCAGTTCCTCCGGACTGCCATAGCCCTTTTCCCCCGCCAGCTCCTCCAGCAGCCGGGGCAGCTCGTCCAGATATTTCTGGTGCAGGGAGTTTAGCTGATAGCGGTCGGAATTGCCGTAGAGCACCTTGGTGGCGGGAATGTCCGTCAGGTACTTTTCGTGCTTTTCCGGATCAGGCTCGTACTCCGGCTCAAATTCCAGGGGGGTGTCCTGGCTTTTTTTGTCCATGGCCTGGGCAGTGTGCCAGGCGTCCAAAGCCCGGAGGAGGAAATACTGCTGCCAGTTGTTGACGCCCGGCATGGTGCAGCTCTGGCTTTCCATCGGTGCCGACAAATCCGGAGCGTCCTGGGGATTGTCCCGGCAGTACCGGACGGCCTCCCCCCAGTACCAGCAGGCAAGCTGACCCAGGGTGAGCTTGGCCCCCTCCATGGTGGCAACCACCGTGTCCGCACTGCCTTCCCCGGTATAGGTGTTCTTATGGCGCACATCCTCCGGCCCAAAGTCCGGGTTGATCACCGGAATGGTCTCGGCGGGCTGGGTCTCGGCTTCCGGTGCCCGGGAAGGGCTGGTTTCATCTCCCGGGAGCACGCCGCTGCCGCCGCAGCCGGCAATCAGTATGGACAGCAGCACACAGGCTATCAGAAATCGTTTCTGTTTCATAGGCTGGATCTTCTTTCCTGAAATAGTAATCCAAGTGTACCATATCCCCCCGGGAAAAGCAAGCTGACTACTTGAAATTCCCTGCCGGGTAGGGTATAATCCCAGTTAGTAACCTGAGAAAAGGAGTATTTGTATGGAAGACGAAAGCATTCTCACCCTCACCGACGAGAACGGTGTGGACACCACCTTTGAATATCTGGACTGCATTGAAGACGGCGGCAGAGAATACCTGATTCTGGCGCCCCAGGACGAGCCGGAGCAGATCGTGATCCTTGCCATCGAGCCCATCGACGAGGAAAACGAGCAGTACCTGGCCGTAGAGGACGAGGAGGAGCTGGATCGGGTGTACGGCATCTTCAAGGAAAAGTACAAGGATGTTCTGACCTTTGAGGAATAAGCCATGACCCCTATCGAAGACCAGATTGAGGGCATCGTGGACGGCATTCTGGCCGACTACCGCAACGGCCGGGCCATCGACGCCATGACCCAGAAATTCCACCCCGACAAAGAGATCGTGGTGGACATGATCGGAAAGCTGATCCGCATTGTCTACCCCGGCTCCGCCATCGAAAAATCCTACCGCATCTACAACACCCGGCACAACCTGTCCATGCTCATTGAGGACGTGATGTACAACCTCAACAAGCAGCTATGCTTTGCCTACCGGGCTACCATGGAGGAGGATCAGGCCACCCAAAAGGCCCAGGCGGTCAGCCTCGCCTTCTTCCGGGCCATCCCGGAGCTCCGGGCGGTGTGCCAGACGGATGTGGAGGCCTTCTTTGACGGCGACCCCGCGGCCTACAGCATGGACGAGATCATCTTCTGCTACCCGGGCCTGTTCGCCATCACCGTGTACCGCCTGGCCCATGTGCTGTACACCCTGGGTGTGCCCATGCTCCCCCGGTTGATGACCGAGCACGCCCACTCGGTTACCGGCATCGACATCAACCCCGGTGCCACCATCGGCAAGTACTTCTTCATCGACCACGGCACCGGCATCGTAGTGGGCGAGACCACCGTCATCGGCGACCATGTGAAGGTCTACCAGGGCGTGACCCTGGGCGCTCTCACCACCCGGGGCGGTCAGAGCCTCCGGGGGAAAAAGCGCCACCCCACCATCGAGGACAACGTCACCATCTACGCCGGCGCCTCCATTCTGGGGGGCAGCACCGTCATCGGCCGGGACAGCGTCATCGGCTCCAACGTGTTCATCACCCATTCCATCCCCCCCTGCACCACCGTCAGCGTCAAGAGTCAGGAGCTGCAGTTCAAGCCCAGAGAGTGCAGCGCCTGCACCAAGGCCGAGCCCTTCTGGGACGGCCAGAGCGAAAAGTAGAGAATACGGCGGCTGTCCGGCCGCCGTATAATTATAATATGCTTATCAGGTTAACGCAGGTTCCTGATAAATTGGTGCCGGAAGGATCGCAAACGCCATCGTAGGGGCGGCTATCAGCCGCCCGCAGCCCCTGCACCCGTAGGGGCGGTTATTAACCGCCCGCATTCCCTGCACCTGTAGGGGCGGTTATTAACCGCCCGCATCCCCTGCACCTGTAGGGGCGGTTATTAACCGCCCGCAGCCCCTGCACCTACGGCAGAAACTCGACAAAAACACTTTTTCGGTTTGCTGAGTCAAGTCGATCTGCACAGATTATAAAGCCCAGGCAATCAGCTGAATGACGGCCAGATGCACCGGGTAATAGAGGTAGAAGAAGGTGCCCAGCTTCCACTTTCCTCTCTGGCCGTTGTAGCAGGCCAGGGGCAGCAGGGAAAGAAGGCTCCACCACTGGTTCCCGCCAGAGAAAAGGCACAGCAGGGCAAGATCGATCCCCATCCCGGGAAGGCCCCAGAAGTAGGCCGCCACCGGAAGCAGTACCCCGAAGATGCCGTAGTCCAGGCCGAAATCGGTACCGGGCAGCAGCCCCGGCAGCACACAGCACACAAACACCGCCCCCAGGACGGCAGCCGCCGCTGTCAGAATGGGGCCGGTTTTTTTCATTTCCTTTGCCCGCTCCAGGGCCCAGATCAGCACCACGGACAGGGAAAAGGTGATGAGGATTCCCATATACACCGAGCCCATGGCGATATAGTACACCCCCTGGCACACCGCCCCCAGGCCAAAGAGCCGGAGAAGATACCGTCCCCGGCTGCGGGTATGGCGGCAGCCCTGGGCAATGAGGAAGGCGTAAATGGGCATGGCCAGCCGCCCCAGAAGCCGGAGCACCGGGTACTGGGGAAGTAAACTCAGGCCCACATGATCCAGGGTCATGGTGACCATGGCCAGAATTTTCAGCTGATTACCGGTAAGGCCCCGCTTATTTTCCATTCCAGTAGCCGTCCTTCCCGAAGTCCACCGGGGGCTGGGGCGGAGCGCAGAGGATTTCCTCCCGGCGCTTTTTGCTGAAAGCGTTCAAAATCAGGCCGTAGGATTCATCCAGCATATCCTTTAAGAGGGCATCCGGCACACAGCCGTCAGCCTTTACGGAGTTCCAGTGCACCTTGTTGCAGTAGTAGCCGGGGATGATATCCTCAAACTGCTGCCGGAGCAGGTCTCCCCGGGCGGGGAGCAGCTTCATGGTGACATACACCGGCTTGTCCTTGTCATCCAGGCACACGGCGGCAAAGAGCTTGCCCCCCAGCTGGTAGCGCACCCAGTTCCACTCCTGCTTATAATCCGCTGTCACCCCGGGCTTGGCCAGCAAATATGCGTGAATCCAGGGATAGTTCATAGGGTTTCCTCCCTTGGAAAACCGAACCGCAGCCCACGGGGACTGCGGTTCGAAAATTGAAAAACGTTACTCGGCACGGGCCATGGCTTCTTCGAAGTCCTTGGTGCCGATGAAGATTTCCTGCTTGTAGGGGTTGCGCTTCAGAACGATGGCGCGCTTGATGATAACGCCCAGGCACAGCACGTTGATGCCCAGAGCCAGAATGGCCATCAGACCCTGCATTCTGGGATCCACAGCGGTGGGGGCAGCAGCCTCAGTCATCTCCAGGGCGTAGTGGTACTGACCGGCGTACAGGGAGGGCAGTACGGAGAAGGGCGCGGAGATCTGGAACAGAGGCACCGCCTGGGCGAACATGCACCAGATGCCCAGGGTGTTGGCCCGGTTCTGAATCCAGCCGCCCTTGTTCCACATAATCGCCGCCACGGTGGGAGCCAGCAGCAGGGCCAGACCGCAGTACCAGGAGTGGGTGGGCAGGTTCAGATAGGTGTAGGTAAAGTTCCACACATCGTAGGCCACGATGTACCAGATGGTCATATCCGGCCAGAGCATATCGTCATGCTTCTTGGAGGAGTAGATGCCCCACCAGCCGGTCATGCAGAAGATGTTGATCATGCCCGCCAGGGCATTGACCCAGTTCCACCAGCCGCCGTAGAGCCACACGCCCTCGGAGGAATACCACCAGCCGCCGCCCATGACGGAAGCGCCGCCGGCTGCCACCGCCTGTGCGCCCTTGATGGCGGACTCCATATCGGAGAAGTTGGCGATCAAGATGTTGATGGCCACGATGATGAAGGGGAAGGTCTTGAACCACTCGTACTTGCCCAGGCCTTCCTTGTACTTGAGCATCATAAAGCCGATGCAGCCGGCGCAGGCGGCGTACAGCTTTGCGTAGTGGAACCAGCTGTTCATGTACTTGTAGGTCTGGTTGTTCAGCGCCCAGGACTGGCCCATAGCCGCGCCCACGGCGATGGCGATGAAATACACCGTCAGAGCCCCCAGCACCACACCGAAGATTGCAATGCCGCCCTTCTTGGTCCGCCGTGCGATCTCGTTGGTGATGATCAGGCCCGCGAATACCAGAACCCACCCCAGGATTTGCCACATGCTTTCAATCTGGAATAACATTTGCGTTCACTCCTTCTATTTCGTTCTTTCCAAAACAGGCTTACGCCTGATTTGTTCACCTTTACTGCCGATAGGTAGAAAGGAAGTCGCCCAGCTTTCCGGTGGCCTCCCGGAGGACATCCACCCGGGGCAGGTACACCAGGCGGAAATGGTCCGGCTCCTTCCAGTTAAAGCCGCTGCCGGGTACAATCAGCACATGCTTGGACTTGAGGAAGTCCAGGGCGAACTGGGTATCGTTGATGATGGGGATTTTCTTGGTGTCGATTTTGGGGAAGATGTAGAAGGCCGCCTTGGGCTTCACCGCGGTGATGCCGGGAATGTCGTTGAGGGCCTTGTAGATAAACTCCCGCTGCTCAAAGATCCGGCCCCCGGGGACAATGTACTCGTTGACGCTCTGGTAGCCGCCCAGAGCCGTCTGGATAATGGACTGCCCCGGCACGTTGGAGCACAGGCGCATGTTGGAGAGCATGTTCAGGCCCTCGATGTAGTCGGCGGCCAGCGCCTTGTTGCCGCTGAGGATCATCCAGCCCACCCGGAAGCCGCAGATCATGTGGGACTTGGACAGGCCGCTGAAGGTGACGCAGAACAGGTCAGGCGCCAGGGAGGCGATGGAAATGTGCTTCTGGCCATCCATCACCAGCCGGTCATAGATTTCGTCGGAGAAAATGATGAGCTCATGCTCCCGGGCAATCTGCACGAGCTGCAGCAGCAGCTCCTTGGAGTACAGGGCGCCGGTGGGATTGTTGGGGTTGATGATGACGATGGCCTTGGTCTTGTCGGTGATCTTGGACTTGATGTCCTCCAGGTCGGGGTACCAGTCGGACTGCTCGTCGCAGATATAGTGCACCGCCTTGCCCCCGGCCAGATTGGCGCAGGCCGTCCACAAAGGATAGTCCGGGGAGGGGATCAGAATTTCGTCCCCGGAATTGAGCAGGGCGTGCATGGACAGCTGAATCAGCTCGCTGGCGCCGTTGCCGGTGAAGATGCCGTCCATGCTGACGTTGGGAATGTGCTTGAGCTGGGCATACTGCATGATGGCCTTCCGGGCGCTGACAATGCCCTTGGAGTTGGAATAGCCCTGGGAATCTGCGGCGGCATTGCGGAAATCGTGGATGACTTCATCCGGGGTGCGGAAGCCGAAGGGGGCGGGGTTGCCGATGTTCAGCTTCAGAATATGGGTACCCTGTTCCTCCATCCGGGCAGCCTCGTCCACAACGGGGCCCCGGACGTCATACAGGACGTTATCAAGCTTGGAAGATTTGGAAAAGGTTCGCATGGTGATACACTCCTTGGCCGGTGGACTTCCCCGGCGGAAACACAATTCTGTCATGCTTATCGGTTCGCCGCAGTCAATGCCCCGCCGGTAGGGGCGATTATCAATCGCCCGGAGGTAGGGGCGGTTATCAACCGCCCGCCTGTCGGTCTCCATCCCGCCGGTAGGGGCGATTATCAATCGCCCGGAGGTAGGGCGGTTATCAACCGCCCGCCTGTCGGTCTCCATCCCGCCGGTAGGGGCGATTATCAATCGCCCGGAGGTAGGGGCGATTATCAATCGCCCGGAGGTAGGGGCGATTATCAATCGCCCGCCCAACGAATGGCATGCCGGCAAAGCTGATAAGCATCTTCTGTATTATAGTCCATCCGGCAGAATTTGTCTAGAGTACAATGGGGCCATTTTGTCGCATCCGGGCAAACAGGTGTCTTCCGTGTATGCTTTTTCCAGCCGGAGCTGCAAAATCCGGAGCCAGAACCGGCCCCGGATTTTGATATTGTGGGTCAGATTCCCACATTGCCGCTGTTCATGCCCTGGGACGCCTTGTCCGTGGGCAGCCATTCGATAGCCTTGCGGATGTAGGTGTCCCAGAAGTCCCACTCGTGAGCACCGGGGCCCACCTCAAAGGTAACGTCCGCCCCCTGCTCCTTCAGGAACGCCGCCATGTCCTGATTCGCCGGCAGGAGGCTGTCTGCGTCCCCGCAGGCCATGTAGATCCTGGGGATGGGCTGCCCCTCCTTTTTCAGCTGCCGGACAAGATACTTGGGATTTTTGTCGCTGTCCAGTATCTTGCTCAGATCCCCGAAGCAGGCCTCGGCATAGTCCCTTCGGTTCAGGAAGAAGGGGTCGTCATTGGTGCGCTTTGCCACGTCCTCCACCAGCAGCGCCCCGGACAGAGCCACAATGCAGCCGAAATTCTCCCAGTATTTCAGGCCGTTGCGCATGGCGCCGTAGCCGCCCATGGACAGGCCGCCGATGAAGGTGTCCTCCCGCTTCCGGGACAGGGGGAACATTTTCCGGGTCAGCTCCACCAGCTCCTTCCCCACAAACTCGCCATAGTAGTTGTTGGCCCCGGGCTGATCCACGTAGAAGGCATTGTCCCCGGAGGGCATGACCACCGCCAGATCGTGCTCCTCGGCATAGCGCTGGATCCGGGTGCCGTTGACCCAGTCGATGTAGCTGCCGAACACGCCGTGGAGCAGATACAAGGTCTTAAAGGGTTTTTCCGGTGGCTCCGGCATCCCGGGAAACACCATCTTGTCCGCCGGGAGGATCACATTCACCGGAACCGTGCGCATGAGACTTTTGGACAGAATGCTCATTTGAATAAATGCCATTGGGAAAACCTCCTGTTGTTTTTCCCTAAGTATAGCGCAGCTTCGCCCTTTTCGCAACAGGATTTTCCCTTTACAGGCAGTCTTCTCTTTTCGGGAACAGCTCCTCCACTGTACCGAAGCGGTAGCCCGCCTCCTCCCATTTGGTCAAAAGCTCATCGAGAATCTCCGCGTTGGTTTTGGAGGTGGAGTGGAGCAGCACCACCGCCCCGGGGTGGGTTCTGGGCAGGAGCTTGCTCAGCGCCTGCTCCCGGGAGGGCTGGGCATCGTTGTTCCAGTCCACATAGGCAAGGCTCCAGAACACCGTTCGGTATCCCAGCTGCTGGGCCATTTTCAGATTCTCCTCGCTGTAGATGCCCTGGGGCGGACGGTAGTATCGGGGCATGGGCTGTCCAACCGTCTGCTCATACAGCTCCGCCAGGTCGCTGAGCTCCCTGGAAAAGGCGTTGAAATCGCTGAGCTTGCTCATATCCGGGTGGTGCATGGTGTGGTTTCCCACGGTGTGCCCCTCCTGAACCATCCGCCGCACCAGGTCGGCGTTGCGCTGGATGTAGTTGCCCACCAGGAAGAAGGCGGCCTTGACATTGTGCTTTTTCAGCGTGTCCAGAATTTGCTCCGTGCAGCCGTTTTCATACCCGGCATCGAAGGTCAGATACAGCACCTTTTCACTGGTGTCCCCCAGATACGCGGCGTCGTACCTTCCCAGCTGGTCGGCCCCGGCGGTGCCGATGGGCGGCGCACCCTCCTGGCGAAAGGACAGGCCCCAGGAGCCTGTGGGCAGGGCGCTCCCCAGCCACACCCCCAGCGCCAGCACCACTGTCAGCAGTCCCACCCCGGAAAACACATAGATGTCCCTTTTCAGCATACGAATCCCTCCCCTTCCCAAGCATCCTATGCCCGGCAAGAGGAGGGTATGATCGTATGGGTTTACGCGCCGCCGTTGAGGTACTTGTAGTCCCAGTCCAGGTCAAACAGGCGGTTGCCCTGCTCCATGGGACAGCCGGTGGAAAGATCGTCCGCCAGCTCCCGCAGAAGCTCCCCCGGCTCCAGACACTCGATGTAGAAGTCCGGCAGGGCTTCCTCTCCCAGACGCAGGCCCAGAATGGCCCCCACCACCGCTCCCACCGCGGCGCTCCGTCCGGAGTGGTTCACCGCGGCGATCATGGCGGCGTCAAAGTCCTCCCCGGAGGACAGCACGGCGTACACCGCCCCCGCCATCACCTGGGAAGCCGTCTCGCAGCCCAGCCGCTCCATAATCTCCACCTGGTTCAGGTCGGGATTTCCGGCGTAGCTCACCGCATGGCGCACCAGCGTCGCCAGCTCATAGGCCTGGCTGTACTGGTGGCCGAACTGCTCCGTGACGGCGTCGGTGGCCTCCAGGAACAGAGCCTCCAGCGCAAGCCTTGGCTGGCGGATCAGGCGGCTGATCACATGGGTCAGCATGGCCCCCGCCAGGAAGGCCGCAGGGCTTCCGTGGGTCAGGGCCACAGTCTCCGCACCCAGCCGGTCCAGCTCCTCCTGGCCCATCCGGTCCTCATGGGCAAAGAGCCCCACCCCGATGGCGCAGCTGAGGGAGGCCGGGGTGCTGTAGCTGTTCACCGGGGTTTCCAGGGTGCCGAAGCTGTCCCTGCTCAATGTGTCCAGCATCCGGGTGTCCATGCAGTGGCGGCGGCACAGCTCCGGGTGGCGCAGCAGCCAGCAGTAGGTGCGGCTGGGACGGCCCCAGGGGCGCTGGGAGGCAGCCCACTCCCGGCAGGCCAGGGCCACGTACCGGATGAAAGGGGCCATCTTGCCCGTCATCTGGCCCCGGGTCAGACCGAACAGGAGGCCGTTGCAGGTAAAGGCCGCCAGCTGGGTATAGGAGGTCACGTCCGCGTAGCCGTTGACCAGATCGTAGCCCAGAAGGCCGTTGGGGCCGTAGTCCCTCTGGATCTCCTGCCAGTACCGCTCGTCCACGGTGTAGCCCATGGCATCGCCCACCGCCAGCCCCAGCAGGCACCCCCGGTAGGCAGATCGGTTCACAGCCATCCCGCAGCCCCCTTTCCCCTTCGTTTTCCTTATTATATCCCGCCGGAGCAGAAAACGCAAGAGCAATTGGCTTACCGGAGGAAGAAAAGAAGCCGCCCCCAAGAGGCAGCTTCCGTCTTCCGTTATAGGGCTCACCCCACCACCGGGACGACCTCGGGGCCGATGGGGCAGTCGTAGCCCTCTGCCGCGGTGATGTCAAATTCCTTCCGGGCCTGCACCAGCACCCCGGGGTTCTCCATCAGCTCCGCAGCGGCGGCAGCCAGAACCTTGGCGGCGTACAGCTCTCCCTTGTGGGCGATGGTGGTCTTGCCCATGGATACATTCTGCCAGGAGTGGCCGGGGCTGTTGCTGGTCCAGGTCACGGCGGTAAACTGGGCGGTGGGAGTCAGCCAGCTCACATCGCCCACATCCGTGGAGCCGGGCTCAAAGTGGTTGTCGGGCACATAGGGCATGACGAAATCGTTGATGGCCTTGGTTCCGTTCTCCGACTTCTCCGCGACGAAGGCGCGGAGCTTGGGATAGTCGGCAGTCTTATGGCCCGGCAGGCCGGATGCAGGATACGTCGCCTTCACACTCCGGGCAAAGTCCAGCTCCTCCTGGGTATAGGCAGGCAGGGGGGCCGCCTCCAGATGCTTCTGCAGCAGCTCCTCCAGCACGGTATTGGACAGAGTGGAGGAGGTGCCGTCAATCTGGCAGGAGGTGACGGAGGTGTCCGTCATCAGGGCCGCGCCCCTGGCGATGTTGTCCACCCGCCGGAGCAGCGCCTTGGCCTTGCGCACATTCTCCCCCCGGACCATGTAGAGCACCTTGGCGGTGGGCTGCACCACGTTGGGGGACACGCCGCCGGCATCCAGGAAGGAGTAGTGCACGCTGCACTTCTTCTCCATGTGCTCCCGGAGGAACTGGACACCCACGTTCATCAGCTCCGCCGCATCCAGAGCGGAGCGGCCGTCCTGGGGGTCTCCCGCCGCGTGGGCGGCAATGCCGGTAAAGGTATAGGCCACCTGGAGGCTGGCGGCATTGGAGCCGGTGGTGACCTCGTTGGTGGAGCCGGGGTGCCAGGTCAGCGCCGCATCCAGATCCCGGAACTGTCCGTCCCGGGCCATAAAGGTCTTTCCGGCGCAGCCCTCTTCGCCGGGGCAGCCGTAGAACACCACCGTGCCGTGGAGCTTCCCGGCGGCGATGGCCTGCTTCAGGGCAATGGCCGCACCCAGGGCACCCGCACCCAGCAGGTTGTGTCCGCAGCCATGGCCGCAGCCGCCTTCCACCAACGGGATGTGCTGGGCACTTCCCGGCTGCTGGCTCAGGCCGGACAGGGCGTCAAACTCCCCCAGAATGCCGATGACTGGCTTTTCCGTACCGAAGGAGCCGGAGAAGGCGGTGGGCAGGCCGCACAGCTGCCGCTTGACCTGGAAGCCCTCCTTTTCCAGAATATCGCAGTAGGCCGCGGCGCTTTTGTATTCCTCCATGGAAAGCTCCGCATAAGTCCAGATGGCGTCGCTGAGGTCGGTGATGGTCTTTTGGGCCGCTTCTACGGCATCGTAGAGAAACTGGTTGTCCATTTTTCTATCCTCCATGTGGAATTGCAGCCGAAAGCCAAACGCTTTCGGCTGCCGTAAGCATTACAGAACCTTTGCCAGAAAGTCCTGGAGCCGGGGATGCTGGGGATGGTCAAATATCTGCTCCGGGGTGCCCTCCTCCAGAATGTTGCCCTCGGCCATAAACAGCACCCGGTGGGAAACCTCCCGGGCAAAGCGCATCTCATGGGTGACGATGACGCAGGTCATGCCGCTGTCCACCAGACCCTTGATGACGTCCAGAACCTCGCCCACCATTTCCGGGTCCAGGGCGGAGGTAGGCTCGTCAAAGAGCATCACATCCGGCTCCATGGCCAGGGCCCGGACGATGGCCAGTCTCTGCTTCTGACCGCCGGAGAGGTTGGCGGGCATCTCGTCGTACTTGTCAAGGAGGCCGACCCGCTTCAGTAGCTCTGCGGCCTGGGCATCGGCCTCGGCCTGGGTCTTCTTTTTCAGCAGCACCGGGGCCAGGGTAATGTTCTGGGCCACAGTCAGATGGGGGAAGACATTGAAGTGCTGGAACACCATGCCCATCTTCTGCCGGTGGGTATCAATATCCACCTTCTTGCCGGTAATCTCCTTCCCCTCGAAGAAGATCTGGCCCTTTTCCGGAACCTCCAGCAGATTGAGACACCGCAGGAAGGTGCTCTTGCCGCCGCCGGAGGGGCCGATGATGGACACCACCT
>CALYRG010000032.1 GCA_945482615.1 uncultured Clostridia bacterium
CCAACGGCGACCGGGATTTCTCCTTCTACCGCAAGCCCGGCGCGGACATGATGCTGACAGCCGACGAGCTGCCTCTGGATACCATTGCAAATGCCCGGATTTTTCACTTTGGCACCCTGTCCATGACCCACGAAGGTGTCCGCAAGGCCACCGAAAAGGCCGTTGCCACCGCAAAGGAGAGCGGCACGCTGATCTCCTTTGACCCCAATCTCCGTCCTCCCCTGTGGGAGAATCTGGAGGATGCAAAGCAAGCCATCGCTTGGGGACTTTCTCAGTGTGACATTCTGAAAATTGCGGACAATGAGCTGGAATTTATGACCGGAGAAACCGACTTCTACAAAGGCGCGGCCATCCTGCACCGGGAATATCCCAACATCAGGATCCTGAATGTCACTGCCGGTGCCGATGGCAGCTACTCCTTCTATGGGGAAGACGCCCCCGTGTTTGTGCCCTCCTGCAAGCTGGGCGGTGTCATCGAGACCACCGGCGCGGGAGACACCTTCTGCGCCAGCGTTCTGAACTTTGTCCTGGAAAACGGCACTGCCTGTCTGACCGAGCAGGACCGGGAGAATATGCTCAGGTTTGCCAACACCGCCGCTTACATCGTCACCACCCGCAAGGGCGCCATCCGTGCCATGCCTGAAAAGGAGCAGGTGCTGGAACTCCTGAAATAAACACAGCTGGCTACCCTACGGCAGCCATCTTTTTCCAACGAATGGAGTCCAGGTCAATTTTGTGCTGATTTTTCTGCTTCCATACCGAGCCACCTGTCAATTGCGGGTGGCTCGGTTTTCGATTGTTGAAGCTCCATTTCTTACTGATTCTCAACAGAAATCTTTAATCAGAAAATAGTATCAGGCCGCATATTTTCCTCTTGACAAATACCCCCATAGGGTATATTGTATAGATACCCCCAAGGGGTATCTAGGAAAGGAAGGCGGCATTATGGCAGACAGAGAGATGTGCGGCTGCTGTGGGAAAACAACAGACCGAACGCAGGACGAACGAAAAAAGCTGATTCACCGGCTGAACCGGATCGAAGGGCAGATTCGGGGGATTCGGGGGATGCTGGAAAAGGATGCTTACTGCACCGATATTCTGGTACAGTCCGCCGCAGTCAATGCCGCCGTCAATGCCTTTAATAAGGAACTGCTGGCAAGCCACATTCGGGGCTGTGTCGCCAGAGATATCCGGGAGGGCAAGGATGATGTCATCGACGAGCTGGTTGCAACGCTGCAAAAGCTGATGAAATAAAAGGAGGTATTCCGTTTCAATTATGGAGCAATATACGATAACGGGTATGAGCTGCGCCGCCTGCTCTGCCCGGGTGGAAAAGGCGGTATCGGGCGTCAAGGGCGTCACCTCCTGCTCGGTGAGCCTGCTGACCAATTCCATGGGTGTGGAGGGAACCGCCTCTGCCGAGGAGATCATCGCAGCGGTTCAGAACGCCGGATACGGCGCAGCCCTGAAAAAAGGAAACCACGAGCAGACTGCGCAGCCAGCTTCCGATGAGGAGGCATTGAAGGACAGGGAAACGCCTGTGCTCAAAAAGCGTTTACTTGCATCTCTTGGGTTCTGGATCGTACTGATGTATGTTTCCATGGGCCACATGATGTGGGGCTGGCCGCTGCCGTCCTTTTTTGACGGAAACCATGTAGCTATGGGGCTTTTGCAGCTATTGCTGACGGTGATCGTCATGGTCATCAATCAAAAGTTCTTTATCAGCGGCTTCAAGAGTCTATGGCACCGTGCGCCGAATATGGATGCATTGGTTGCCCTTGGTTCTACCGCTGCCTTTGTCTACAGCACCTTTGCCCTGTTTGCCATGACAGATGCGCAGGTGAAGGGTCAGATGGATGCAGTCATGGTCTATATGGACGAATTCTACTTTGAGTCCGCCGCTACCATTCTGACCCTGATCACCCTGGGCAAAATGCTGGAAGCCCGTTCCAAGGGTAAAACAACGGATGCCCTGAAGGGACTGATGAAGCTGGCGCCCAAGACCGCCACGCTTCTGAGGGACGGCGCTCAGATCACTGTCCCCATTGAACAGGTGGCAAAGGGTGACATTTTTGTGGTTCGTCCCGGGGAAAACATCCCGGTAGACGGAATTGTCTGCGAGGGAAGCAGTGCAGTAGATGAATCCACACTGACAGGTGAAAGCATTCCGGTGGACAAGATGGCAGGAAGTTCGGTATCCGCCGGAACGCTGAATCAATCGGGTTTTCTCCGCTGCGAGGCCACCAGAGTCGGCGAGGATACAACCCTTTCCCAGATCATCCAGATGGTCAGCGACGCTGCCGCTACGAAAGCCCCCATTGCCAAGGTTGCGGACAAGGTTTCCGGCATCTTTGTTCCGGCTGTTATCGCCATTGCGGCAGTCACCGTGATTGTCTGGCTTCTTGTCGGTCAGACGGCAGGCTTTGCGCTGGCACGGGGCATTGCTGTGCTGGTAATCAGCTGTCCCTGTGCACTGGGCCTTGCCACCCCGGTTGCCATCATGGTTGGTAACGGCATGGGTGCAAAAAACGGCATTCTGTTCAAGACGGCTGTGTCTTTGGAAGAAACCGGAAAGGCACGGATCGTGGCGCTGGATAAGACCGGAACCATCACCCAGGGGCAGCCGAAGGTCACGGATATCCTCCCGGCTGAGGGTATGCCCGAAGGGGATCTGTTGTCCATTGCCTACGCTTTGGAGAAGAAAAGCGAGCATCCCCTGGCCCGTGCGATCCATCAAAGGGCTGAGCAGGATGGCTTGACGGCAGCAGAGGTACAACAGTTTCAGGCACTGCCCGGCAACGGACTGACTGCCTCCCTGAACGGAAAAACGCTGCTGGGCGGCAGCTTCCAGTTTATCAGCGGACAGATTTCTGTTTCCGAAGCCATGAAAGCCCGATCAGAAAAGCTCTCCGAGGAAGGAAAAACGCCGCTGTTTTTTGCCCGGGACGGCAAGCTCTGCGGAATCATTGGGGTGGCAGATACCATTAAGGAGGACAGCCCTCAGGCAATCCAGGAAATGCAGAACATGGGCATCCATGTGGTGATGCTCACCGGCGATAATGAGCGCACCGCGAATGCCATTGGCGCAAAGGTCGGTGTGGATGAAGTGATTGCGGGTGTCCTTCCCGACGGAAAGGAAAGCGTGATCCGTGCATTGCAGAAAAAAGGAAAGGTCATCATGGTTGGCGACGGCATCAACGATGCTCCCGCTCTGACCAGCGCCGACATCGGCATCGCCATCGGTGCCGGTGCAGACGTCGCCATTGATGCGGCGGATGTGGTGCTGATGAAAAGCAGCCTGTCCGATGTGCCTGCGGCGATCCGCCTGAGCCGCGCGACCCTGCGCAACATCCACGAAAACCTGTTCTGGGCCTTTCTCTACAACACCATTGGCATTCCCCTGGCGGCGGGCGTGTTCATCCCTCTGCTTGGCTGGCAGCTGAATCCTATGTTCGCCGCTGCGGCTATGAGCTTGTCCAGCTTCAGCGTCGTCACCAACGCCCTGCGCCTGAATTTCTTCCGGATGCACGACCCAAAGCGGGATCATAACATCAAAGCCAAATTAACAACCGAAATGGAAAAGGAGACAAAACCCATGAAAAAGACGCTGAAAATCGAAGGTATGATGTGCGGCCACTGTGAGATGCACACCAAAAAGGCACTGGAGGCCATTGACGGCGTAGCCTCCGCTGAGGTCAGCCATAAGACCGGAACCGCTGTTGTAACCCTGGAGAAGGAAGTTGCTGACGAAGTGCTCAAGAAAGCTGTTGCCGACCAGGGCTACACAGTCACTGCGTGTGAATGATCCCAGTGTAATCGGAAAACGCACGTATCTTCTATCCGCCCCCAAAAGGCGCATTTCCGCGGCCTGAGAAAGCCCGGGACAATCTAAGGCAACACCGCACAATGAGAGCTGCGGGCTTCGGCGGATCTTTTGCCCCAATCGTGCAGTACGAAAAATGGGAAATACATCCAGTATTCCCGCATTTTTCGTACTTTCGCTTGTGCCAAAATCTCGCGCCGAATCTCCTTGCCCCATTATGCGGTGTTGCCCCAAGAATTTAAGACCTTGTGCAGTACGAAAAGACGTGCTGCATAAGGTCTTTTTCTTCTTACTATATCCTTGCAAATCACTCAGCAACCCCTGCCAAAAGCCCCTTCAGGACATAAGCGGGCGGTAGTGTCATACGGATTCTCAATAGAAAACTTTCATTTGGTACAAATGGAAGGTTTCTATTGAGAGAATCCTATGAGACGTGTTTCTTTTTTTGTGTCTTCTGTCTGTGACAGGGAGCGGCTCATTCCCGGGCAGCCTGGGGGCCTGACAGTTCATCCAGCTTTGCCTGGATGCGTTCCTTGACAAGGTCGGCCACCTGGGCGGGCTTGAGCTCGGCAAATTCCTGGTAGGGAATGGGCTCCAGATAGTGAATCTGTACCGACACAGGCTTGCTCCCCGGCTGATCCAGCACCTTGAAGCAGTCCACCAGAGCGATGGGCACGATGGGGCAGCGGCCCTTGGTGGCGCAGCGGAAGCTGCCGCCGTGGAAAGAACCCATGGTGTTGCCCTGGCGGCTTCGGGTCCCCTCCGGGAAAATCAAATAGCACCTGCCGTTTTTCACCTTCTCGGTGACCTGCTGGATCACCGTCAGGGACTGGCGCACGTCCTCCCGGTCCATGGGGTAGGAATGGGTGCACAGGCACACCTGATGAATGAAGGGTATGTTGTACAGCTCCTTTTTCAGCACCACGCCGATGGGCCGGTCACAGGTGGCAGCCACAGCCAGAATGTCAAACATGCCCTGGTGGTTGGCATAGAGCATACACCCGCCCTCCGGGGGGATGTTCTCCTGGCCGGTGACGGTGAGCTGAATGTTGCCGCCGGTGAGGGCGTGCTCCACGATGTACTGAATGTGGCGGTACATCTCGGCGTCGGAATACTTCTCGGGGGCCTTGGCGTACTTGCACAGCTTCATCCAGGCGCCGGGGACAAAGCTGAGATTTTTCAGGACCATGGTCACAATGCGGTTCATAGTGTGCCTCCTTGTTGTTCGGCCGCCAGCACCGGGGTCATCAGGGGCTTTCCGAAGACGGCGGAGAAGCGCTGGCATTTGACCAGTAATGCGTAGTAAACAGGATAGCCGCTGCCCAGAAGGGTTTCTGCGTTGGCCATGCCCTTGGACAGGATCACGTCGGCGGTGTGCAGCGCATCGGAAGCTTCCGCACTCAGCAGCTCCGGAAGGGTGCCGGGGATGCAGTTGCCATTGTCGATCACCGGGAAGGGGATGCCCACGCACTGCGCATCCTCCCGGGTGGCGTCATTGAGGGTCGGGCCGCCCCGGACGCAGAAGGTGATGGCAAGCCGGGGGTAGGCGTTTGCTATGGCCTCGGCGAAGATCCGGTCAAAGCCGATCTCCCCGGCGTTGTCCGTCAGGTACAGAAGCCGCTGACCCCTTTGAAGGTCGCTCAGGAACCGGCGGTATACATCCTCGTCAAAGGTCATGCTGTCGGCCCGGGCCAGCATCTGCTCAAATTCTTCGAAGCTGACCTTGCCCTGGAGGGCGGAAAAATCCAGGTAGTTGCCGATAATGGACAGCCGAAGACCTGCGAGAACCGGGTCGGCGGAAGCTTGCACCCGGCTGCGGAGCAGCTCCATCCGTTCCAGGACGAACCGGTTGGACTGCTCCTTCTCGGAGCGCAGACGGTCAATGGGCAGGCCGTAGTGCTGCTGCAGGAGCCGGGAGATCCGGGGGGTAAACCACACGGAGCATACGTCTGCCGGCCCCCTGCTGTACATGTCCATCAGATCCCGGGCAAAGGCCATGGCCTGATCTTCACTGCCCAGCGTCCGGGCCAGCTCCAGATTCCGCCGGAACTGGCATTCCAGACACAGAGTGTCCATGGTGATGCTCATACGGAATTGTCCTTTCTGACACGGTGGGGTTAAAGCTGCAGAAGCTGGCGGATATCATCAATGCGGGCATCGAACTTCTCCGGGGTGCCAAAGCCGTAGGCGGCCCAGATGAAGGGCATCCCTGCCAGATATGCCGCCTCCATGTCCCCCTGGGTGTCGCCGATGTAGGCGCAGCTGGTGATGCCGTGCTGCTGCATCAGTATTTTCAGGGTCTCACCCTTGCAGCGGTTGGTGTCGCCGAAGCACAGGTGCCCCTGAAAGCACTCGCCAAGCCCCAGCTTGCTGATGCACAGCTCCGGGTAGCCCTGCTGGCTGTTGCTGACGATGAAGAGGCGGTGCTTTTCCGCCAGGGCCCGGATAGTCTCAGCCACCCCGGGGTAGCCGATGCGGCAGGGGTTTTCCTGCAAGTACCGGTTCTCCGTCTCCATGCACCGCTCCATCAGGGCGTAGCGCTGCTCTTCCGGAAGGGAGCCCAGCAGATCGTCTGCAATTTCCTTCATGGTCTTTCCAAATTCTACCCGGAGAATCTCCGCATCCACCTTCAGGTGGGAATAGCCCTCCTGCTCCAGCTGGATGTTGTACCCCTCGGCAACCAGTGCCCGGGAGTCCCACAGGGTTCCGTCAATATCAAAAATCAGGCTTTCGTACTGCATGCTTCCTCCAGATGCCGGGAGATCCGGTCGATAATCAAGTCCAGAGCAACCAGATTCTTGCCGCCCTCGGGGATGACGATGTCGGCAAACTTCTTGCTGGGCTCTACGTACTGCTCGTGCATGGGCTTCACGGTCTGCTGGTACTGGTTCAGCACGCTCTCCAGCGTCCGGCCCCGCTTGTTCACATCCCGCTTGATCCGGCGGCACAGCCGGACATCGGCATCGGTGTCCACAAAGATTTTGATGTCCATCAGATCCCGCAGGGGTTTGTTCTCGAAGATCAGGATGCCCTCCACGATGATGACCTTCTGGGGCTCGATATGGACGGTCTCCTGAGAGCGGTTGTGCAGAGTGAAGTCGTACACCGGGCACTCGATGGCCTCGCCGTGGCGGAGCCTGTCCAGATGGACGGCCATCAGCTCCGTCTCCAGAGCGGCGGGCTCATCATAGTTCAGCTGGCAGCGCTGCTCGTAGGACATCTCGTCGTGGCGGCGGTAGTAGTTGTCGTGACTGAGCACGGTGACATCGGCCCCAAACCGGGCAATGAGGTTCTTCATCAGGGTGGTCTTTCCGCTGCCGGTGCCTCCGGCAATGCCGATGACCAGAATGTTGTTCTCCATGGTCTGTTCCTCCCTATAGCGGCAGATTCAGAAGCATCTGACTGAGGTCAAAGATTGCCGGTTCCTCCCGGCTGTTGGTAAGCACCAGCTCCCCGGGGCCGTTTTCCAGCAGTCCCGCTGCTGCCAGGCGCCGCCGGGTCTCCCGGGCCGTGCCCGCGCCGCCGTCCAGCAGGGGAACCTCCGGGCCAAGCACCCGGCGGATGGTTCCAGACAGGAAGGGGTAGTGGGTGCAGCCCAGCACCAGGGCATCCAGCTTCCCTGCCCAGGGACCCAAAAGCTGCTGCACCAGCGCCAGCGCTTCGGGAGAGTCGGCCCTGCCCGATTCCACCAGCTCCACCGCGCCGGGGGCAGGAAGCTTTACAACCCGGCAGCCGCCGTCAAAGCGGTGCAGCAGGGTGTCGAATTTCTCCTCCCGCAGCGTCACCTCCGTAGCCATGACGCCTACGGTGCCCCCGGGGAAGTGGTCAGCAGCCACCTTCAGGGCGGGCTCGATGCCGATGATGATCTTGTCGGGGTAGACTTCCCGCAGCAGGCTGATGGCCGCGGCAGTGACGGTGTTGCAGCCGATGACCAGAGCCTTGCAGGGCCGGGCGGCGAAAATGTGCGCCACCGCCGCCATGGTGAGCGCCCGAACCTCCTGGGTGGGGCGGCTGCCATAGGGGGCATTGGTGGAGTCCCCAAAGTAGAAAAACCGCTCCCCGGGCAGCTCCCGGCGCAGCTGCCGCAGCACACTGATCCCGCCCACACCGGAATCAAACACCGCAATATAATCTTCTTTTCTGTCCATTGATTCCACCTGATCGTTTCTGTGTGACTTTGTCTGCCGCCTATTTTATCAGATTTTGCGGCTTCTTTCAATGGCTTTCCCGAATATTCTTGAAAAGAGGCTGCCGAAATCACCGGGCTCCCGGTAGGGGCGGTTATCAACCGCCCGAGGGTAGGGGCGGTTATCAACCGCCTGAGGGTAGGGGCGGTTATCAACCGCCCGCAAAAAGCGCTGCGGCAGGAGAACAGACGGGCGATTAATAATCGCCCCTACGGATGGCATATTCTCGTTGCGAATTGGCATTTTCTGTGGTATGATGTAGAAAACAAGGCGAAAAGAGGAATACATATGCAGTTTAACCGCTGCTTTGGCTGCATGGAAGAAACAAAGGGCTACCCCTGTCCCCACTGCGGCTTTGACCCCAGGGAGCAGCAGGACAACTATGTCCTCCCCTGCGGCACGGTGCTGAGCGGCCACTATGTGGTGGGCAAGGTGCTGGGTCAGGGCGGCTTCGGCATTACCTATATTGGCTTCGATCTCAGCTTACAGCGCCGGGTGGCCATCAAGGAGTTCTACCCCAAGGGCCAGGCCATGCGCATGGCAGCCATGGGTTCCTCTCTGCAATGGGCCAGCGATTCCGCTTCCCAGGATTTTCGCACCACCGGCATGGACTCTTTCCTCCGGGAGGCCCGGAAGATGGCAAAGGTGGATGGCATTCCGGAAATCGTCCGGGTGCGGGAGAGCTTTCTGGAGAACAACACCGCCTACATCGTCATGGATTACATGGAGGGGAAGACCCTGCTGTCCCTCCTGAAAGAGAAAGGGCCTATGTCCTGGGAGCAGGCCAGGGACATTTTCCTTCCCGCCATCTCCGCCATGGAGAAGGTTCACAGGGAAGGGATTGTTCACCGCGACTTGAGCCCGGATAACCTGATGCTGACGGACAAGGGCGTTCGCATCTTAGACCTGGGCGCTGCCAAGGATTTATCCTCCGGCAATGGCGCGTCCTCTGCCCAAGTGGCCAAGGGCGGCTTCTCTCCCATAGAGCAGTACACCCAGCGGGGCGGTTCCGGCCCCTGGTCGGATGTGTATGCCATGGCGGCTACCATCTACTACACCCTCACCGGTGTTCTTCCTCCCAACGCCATTGACCGGATGGAGGAGGACCTCATCAACTGGAAGCTGCTGTCCCAGCGGGGCGTCCCCTCCGGCCTGATCCCGTCTCTGCAAAAGGCCATGAATGTCACGGTCAAGGGCCGCACCCAGTCCATGGCGGAGCTTCTCCGGCAGCTGGAAAAGTGCCGTGTAAAGAAGAAATTACCCCCCACCAACCCCATAAAGCCCGCCGGACAGAAGCCGGTAAAAGAACCGAAGCCTGTCAAAGAAGCCAAGCCACCAAAGCCAGCCAAAGAAGCCAAACCGCCGAAACCACCAAAGCAGGAAAAACCCCGGAAACCGCCTGTGAAGAAAACAGAGGGCAGGAGCACCGGAACCATTTGGATCGGCGCAGCTGCCGCTGTGGTGGTGCTTCTGGGCATTGCCCTTGGCTTTGCCGTAAATGCGAAGAAGGAACCCGCATCTCCTGCCATGGCCCTCCCCACGGAGACCCAGCCAGTTCCGGTGCATGTCATGGCGGCGGAGAAGGATCTATGGCAGGTGGATAATTATAAAAGAATCAATCTACCCTTCTGGGGACAGACTGCGTACAAGCGCGGAGACGTAAAAACTGTGACCTTCCGGGGAAGCCTGGAGGGTGTACCCGCGGATGCGCAGGATGTATCGCAGGCCCGGGACAGAAGCGTCCTCGCCTGGATGGAGGATGGGAACCTGACCGTGGCTGCGGAGGGCAAAATCGCCCCCAACCCCAACGCTTCCTATATGTTTTCCAATTTTGAAAACGTAACCGCCATCGACTTCGGTGGCTGTCTGGATACCTCCAACGTTACAAACATGGGCTGGATGTTCAGTTACTGCTACAACCTGGCCGAACTGGACGTCTCCGGCTTTGATACTTCCAACGTTACGAACATGGTCTGGATGTTCAGTGAATGTAAAAGTCTGACCGCACTGGATGTCTCCGGCTTTGATACCTCCAAGGTTACAGGAATGGGCAGGATGTTCAGTTATTGCAGCAGACTGAAAAAACTGGATATTTCCGGCTTTGATACCTCCAATGTTGCCTACATGAGCGAGATGTTCAGCGGCTGCGGCAATCTGACCGGGCTGGATGTCTCGGGCTTTGATACTTCCAAGGTTATCGACATGGGCGAGATGTTCAGGGAATGCAGCAGCCTGACCAGGCTGGATGTCTCCGGCTTTGATACCTCCAAGGTTACCAATATGAACGCAATGTTCTGGGGCTGCAGCGGTCTGACGGAACTGGATGTTTCCGGCTTTGATACTGCCAATGTTACCGGCATGCGCTGGATGTTCTGTGCATGCAGTAACCTGACCGAATTGGACGTTTCCAGCTTTGATACGGCCAATGTTCTCTTTATGAACGCAATGTTCTCCGGCTGTAGCCGCCTGAAAAGCCTGGATCTTTCGAACTGGAATGCCAACAAGGTAAGCAATATGGCTGACATGTTTGAAGGCTGCGATCAGCTGACCGATTTGAAATGCTCCGATGCCCGAATCCAGTCCGCCTATAACCGGCGGTAGGGGCGGTTATTAACCGCCCGCTAAACCCCCGTACCCGTAGGGGCGGTGGCGGGCGATTGATAATCGCCCCTACCGGACCCTTCCGTATTTGCCTAACCTCCGTCAAAACGGCAGCATCTCACCGCCGGGATATAGGGGCCGGATACCTTGTTTTCTCTTGACATTTCCTTCCTGGCCGCTATAATAGAACCATCGCAAAAGCAAACCAAGTCTTCGGGGGGCCGGATGCATCCGGCTGAGATTGGACTGACGCAGCCCTGACCCGTGAACCTGATACGGTTAGTACCGTCGTAGGGAAAGATGCACATATGCCGCAAAAGCAACATGCCGCATTGCACCTGGACGGATTGCAATGCGGTATATTCTTTTTCGGAGGTAATATCCATGACAACCAATTCCCACACCCGCGTACGGATGCTCACCGAGGGCGCCGTGATGATCGCTCTGGCAGAGGTGCTGAGCTTCCTGCCCCTGTACAAGATGCCCTGGGGCGGCTCCATTGACCTTGCCATGCTGCCCATCATCCTGTTCTGCGTCCGCTGGGGCCTGGGGCCCGGTCTGGTGGCCAGCTTCGCCCACGCACTGCTGCAGACCCTGTTTGAGGGCGGCATTGCCATCGGCTGGCAGAGCATTATCGGCGACTTCCTGGTGGCCTACACCGTCCTGGGCTTTGCCGGCCTGTTCAAGGGCAAGTTCGTTCCCGCCACTGTGGTAGCCTGCGTCCTGCGCTTCCTGGTGCACTACGTGGTGGGCGCCACCATCTGGGCCGAGTACATGCCCGAGACCTTCTTCAGCATGACCATGACCACCCCCTGGATCTACTCCGCCCTGTACAATGCAGCCTACATGCTGCCGGACATGGTTGTGATCCTGGTCATCGGCGTGATCCTGATGAAGACCCCCGCTGCCAAGTACCTCACCGCCAGTGACCTGGCATGAATACGCACGGCCTTCCCGGATTCGGGAAGGCCGCCTTTACTTGGGTATGGTGATGGTCAGGACGATCTGGCTGTCCGTCTCCCGGCGTTCGGACACGGCCCGGATGCCGCTGCGCTGGATCTTCTGGACGCTGGCCGAGAGGCTGTTCAAAAAAGCGGACACATTGGCTCCCCGGGGGGCAGATGCCTGCCCGGAGAGCAGAGAATCGACATACTTTTCCGTCCGGGCCACAGTGAGCTCCCGCTGGACGATTTCCCGAATCGCCGCCAGCTTCTCCTCCTGGTTTCTCAGCCGGAGCAGGGCCCGGGCGTGGCGCTCGGTAAGTTTCGCTTCCCGCAGGGCATCCAGCACCGCGTCCTCGTGCTTTAAAAGCCGCAGCTTGTTGGCTACGGCGCTCTGGCTCTTACCCAGCAGCCTTGCCGCCTGCTCCTGGCTCATGCCCCACTGCTCCAGCAGCCGCCGGATGCCCTGGGCCTCCTCCACATAATTAAGATCCTGCCGCTGCAGATTCTCCACCAGGGCTGCCAGGCACGATTCCTTCTCATCCATGCTCATGAGGATGCAGGGAATGTCCGTCACCCCCGCCAGCTCCGCCGCCCGGAGCCGCCGCTCCCCGGACACCAGCTCATACTGGTTCCCCACCCGCCGGACGGACAGAGGCTGCAGAATGCCGTGCTGCCGGATAGAGTCTGCCAGCTCGTCCAGGGCCTCCGGAGCAAAGACCTTCCTGGGCTGAGCCGGATTGGGCCGGATGGAGCGGATGGGGAGAAACATGACCCGCCCGGTTTCCATATAGGTTTTCAGCTTCTGACACTGCATGGATCAAGCCCCCGATTCCCCTGTGATAGAGCTATTGTAGTCCCGGGCTCCGGGAAAAAACCAGCGAAACAGGTGCGCCAGAATAAAATACACGAGACTATTTACTTTTGCCCTTCGGTACTGTATAGTAATGTGTGAACAGAGTAGGGGGTCCCGCGTAAAGTGCTGCCAGAATGGGGAGTTGTATGGCGGACGAAGGACTGCTTGTCAGGCCGCGATGGGATCGCCGCACCCGCTGCGTCAGAAAAGGAACCTATCCTCCTTTTTGCTGCAACGATACTCGGTCCGGCAGCGGACCGGGCCCATACAGGCTCCCCAACGGAAGAAGACCGTTGGGGCTTTTTTGTGGGCGCCCGGGCTGTCACAGAAAAAGGAGGTAATATTATGTCGACTTCTCCCAAAAACAACACCCTCTACACCCACCCCTTCTCCAAGGCCTACTGGCGGGACGCCGCCGCCGAGATGAAGGACACAAGGATGCTGGTCTTCGCCGCCCTGATGATCGCCCTGCGGGTGGCCATGAAGATGGTGTACATCCCCCTGGCCCCCAATCTGAAGATCAACACCGCCTTCGTCGTCAACGCCCTGGGGGCTATGGTAATCGGGCCTGTCCTGGCGGCAGCCTCTGCGGTGGTTTCCGACTTCCTGGGGGTGCTCCTGTCCGGGGACACCTATTTCCTGCCCATGGTGCTCACGGAAATCGCAGGCTCCATGATCTTTGCCCTGTTCCTCTACCGGGTCAAGGTGACCCCCACCCGGGTCATTCTCAGCCGCTTCTGCATCTGCCTGTTTGTGAACATCCTGCTGCAAACACCGCTGATGATGCTCTACTACAAGTTCATGGTGGGCGGTAGCAGCTACGTCCTCACCGTGCCCACGATTCTCAAAAACCTGTTTATGTTCCCCATTGAGTCTGTAGTGCTGACCCTGTTTCTGTCGGCAGTCCAGCCGGTGACCTACCGGATGCATCTGACCTACAGCCCGGAGACCAAGCTGCATTTCCGCAAGGAGCAGATCGTGGCCCTGGCGGCGCTGTTCGTGCTGGGCTGCGGCTGCGTCATGGGGTATCTGACCTACCACTACAGCACCACCTCCATCACCACCGGCTATACCACCCAGGAGCGGGTGGCTAAGGGCAAGCAGCTGTATGACATCATCTGCCAGCACGAGGAGGAGGCGGACGACGCCCCGGCGGTGGCCATCATTGACTCGGCATACAAGCCCTTCCTGTCCAATGAAGTGACCTACAACGTCTCCTTCTACGCCGTCTCCCCGGAGGCCGAGGATGTGGACGCCCTGTGGACGCTGAAAAAGACTCCGGCCTCCAAGCACAAGGACCTGTCCAAACAGGCCACGGCGATTATCGTGATGAATGACAAAACCGGCGAGCTTCTGTCCTACAGCTTTTCGCCCGCCCAGAATAAGGAGTAACGACCATGGAATTTGTGGAACTTGTCCGAAAAAACCGCAGCTACCGGGGCTATAACGAGAACCGGCCGGTGACCCGGGAGGAGCTGACCAGGCTGGTGGAATGTGCCCGGCTGTGTCCTTCCTCCGTCAACGCCCAGCCCCTCAAATACCGGCTGGTGTGGCAGAAGGAGGAGGTCGCCCGGCTGCAGGAGAAGACCAACTGGGCAAAGGCCCTGACGAGCATCACCCTGCCCCATCCCGGGATGTGCCCCACCGCCTTCATCGTCATCTGCCAGGATACCGGCATTGACACCTCCCTCCAGCGCTATCAGAAGGATGTGGGCATTGTGGCCCAGACCATGCTGCTGGGAGCCGTGGAAATGGGTCTGGGCGGCTGCATGATCGGAAACTTCAACGCCGGGGAGGTTCGGCAGGTTCTGGCTCTGCCGGAGGCTATGGCCCCGCTGCTGGTGGTTGCCATCGGCGAACCGGCGGAGACCGTGGTTCTGACGGAGGTTGGCCCCGATGGAAGCGTTCAATATTACCGGGATGAAAACGATGTCCACTACGTCCCCAAGCGCGCTCTGGAGGACATCCTGATCTGAACAAGGAACGGGTATGACCGGTGTTTCGGCCATACCCGTTGCAGCTTTATGGAATGATTTTTTTTGCTTTGATGTACCGCTCCTCCTCGGAGAAGACGCAGCCGCAGTACTTCTGCATGTAGAAGCCGTGCTCCCGGGCAAAGGCCTGGCCCTCCCGGAAGTAGGGGCGGAAGTCCCGGTAGAGGAAGGAAACACCGTATTCGGCAGCGGCACGCTCCGCCACCTCCCGCATAAGCTCGTGCTGCTGATAGGGGCTGATGAACAGAGAGGAGGTGAAGCAGTCAAAGCCGCCCTCCTTTGCCTGGCGGGCCGCCTCGTACAGCCGCATTTCGTAGCATTTGACGCACCGGTTTCCGATGTCCTCCGCCACCGCCCGGACAAAGGGCCGCAGGGCATAGTCGTTGCGCTCGATAAGGGGCAGCGCGATCTCCTGGGCGTAGGCGCGCAGGCAGTCCCGGCGGGCCCGGTACTCGGTGAAGGGGTGAATGTTGGGGTTGTACCAGAATCCGGTGACATCCATTGCGTCGGTGCGGAGCACTTCAATGGGCCGGTTTGCGCAGGGTGCGCAGCAGATATGAAGCAGTACGTTCATACGTTCCTCCGTTCATCCAGAATGTCCCCCAGGACACCGTCTTCGAAAACCTCCCGGACAAGAACCTTCCGCACCTGGTTGTGCAGGCTTTCTCCAGGGGCATAGATGCGGACATAATTGGGGGCGTGGCCGGTGTAATAGCCCTGGGAGGGCTCCTCAAACAGCACCTCCTGCACGGTTCCCAGCAGGGACCGGCGATAGGCAAGGCTCATTTCCTCTCCCACGGCAATGGCCCGGCGGCTCCGCTCCTCCTTGACGGCGTTGCCCAGCTGCCCGGGCATTTTGTCCGCAGGCGTTCCGGGACGGCGGGAGTAGGGGAAAATGTGCATATCCGCAAAGCCGCACCGGCGGATGAACGCCAGACTCTCCTCAAACTCCGCTTCCGTCTCTCCGGGGAAGGCCACGATCATATCCGTGGTGACGGCACAGCCGGGGAAGCGGGCACGCAGAAGCGCCACACTTTCCAGATATCTGGCGGTGTCGTACTTGCGGCCCATGCGCCGGAGCACCGTGTCGCAGCCGCTCTGCATACTCAGATGGAACTGGGGACACAGGTTGGGAAGACCCGCCAGCCGGGTGCAGAAATCATCCGTGACGATCCGGGGCTCCAGAGAGCCCAGCCGCACCCGCATTTCCGGCACGGCCTGACAGATGGCTGCGACGAGATCGGAAAGGAGAGGCTTTCCGGGAAGATCAGCGCCCCAGCCGGCTATCTCGATGCCGGTGAGGACAAGCTCCCGGTAGCCCTGCCGGGAAAGCGCCCCGGCCTGCTCCACCGCCAGCTCCAGGGGGGCAGAACGGATGGGGCCGCGGGTGTAGGGAATGATGCAGTAGGTGCAGAAGTTGACGCACCCGTCCTGAACCTTCAAAAGCGCCCTGGTGCGGCTTTCCAGCCCGCCGGCGGGCAGAACCTCAAAGGTGCGGCGCTTCAAAGCGTTGTCCAGGGCCTCCCGGTGGCCCTGCCCTTCCAGGGCGGCGGTCAGATCCTCGATAAACTGCTGCCTTCCGCCGCTGCCGCCAAGCACGTCAACGCCCAGCTTCCGGGCAGCGTCCGGGGCGTGCTGGGTGTAGCAGCCGCACACGCCGATCACCGCTTCCGGGTGCTCCCGGCGGCAGCGGCGGATGACGGCCCGGTTCTTTTTGTCCGCCACGGCGGTGACGGAACAGGTGTTGATCACGTAGGCGTCACAGGGTTCTTCGAAGGAGCCGATGGCGTACCCTCTGGCCCAGAGAAGCTGCTCCATGGCCTGGGTTTCGTACTGGTTGGTTTTACAGCCCAGCGTATAAAATGCGATTCTCATTTGTCAATTCCACCAAAATGTCCTAGCTTTTTTTGTAAACCTCGTCCAATTCGACTGTTGCATTTTTACGGAAAACTGCTATAATAGCAGTCATCTGAAGGATTTTTACCTGCTCTGGTCGGGCAGATGGAGCCGAGTGACGCTCCCATTATACAACATGACAGTCAATTTGTACAGCCATTTGAGGGAGTTTTATGCAGCAGTTCAGAGTTCAGCTTCACTCGGTTCAGGATGTGGAGATATTTGTGGGCATTGTGACCGCCCAGCCCTTTCCCGTTACGGTGTCCGGCGGCTCCCATGAGACCTCCGGCCGCAGCTTTATGGAAATGTTCTGCCTCGACCTGAACAACCCCATCACCGTTTCCGCCGATTGCTCTGAGGAGGAGTTTGCGCGGTTCCGCCAGGAAGCCTGGGCGCTGATGGTGAAATAAATACGGCTCTTAGAGCACCGTCCTGGGAATACCCGGGGCGGATTTTTTTGCTGTAAAAGCGACCCATTCACCGTAAAAATGATAACAAATGCAGCACCACTGACAGGAAGCGGTATTCAGCAGGAGAGGCTGCCCATATTTCTTCGCAGGGAGATTTGACATCCCGGCGGGAAAATGGTATGATAACTGTGATTTCAAATCTTCCGGGAGTGCGTAAAATGCAGCCAATATACTATTTGCTGTTCATCGCCGCAGTGGTTGGGGCGGATCAGCTGACAAAATATCTTGTGGTGTCTTCCATCGTCCTGGGCGGTGAGGTGTCCTTTCTTCCGGGCTTTCTGTGCTTTACCTATGTGCAGAACACCGGCGCGGCCTTTTCCTCCTTTGAAGGGCAGCAGTGGCTGTTTGCCCTGATCTTCGCCGCCTTCACCGGCCTGATCCTGTGGGAATACTTCCGCGGGCGCATGGGCTTTACCCGCTTTGAGTGGTGGTGCATCGCGGCCATCTACGCCGGCGGGCTGGGGAACATGATCGACCGGGTGCGCCAGGGCTATGTGGTAGACATGATCCAGACCCAGTTTATGGAGTTTCCTGTATTCAATGTGGCAGACTGCTTCATCACCTGCGGCTGCATCGCCCTGATGATCAGCCTGTGTTTGTTTCATAAGGACTTCTGGAAGGATGATAAAAAATGCAGCTGATCGCGGATCGTTCCGGGGAACGGCTGGATGCGTTTCTGGCAAGATCCGCCCAGGGTCTCAGCCGCAGCGCCGCCCAGCGCTGCATTGAGGAGGGGCTGGTAACGCGAAACGGCAAGCCCGCCAGGAAGAATGACCGCCTGGAGCCGGGAGACATGATTTCCTACACCCTTCCCCAGGTGAAGGAGGTTCCCATTGCCCCCGCCGAGATCCCGCTGGATATTGTGTATGAAGACGATGATCTGCTGGTCATCAACAAACCCAAGGGACTGGTGGTGCATCCTGCTCCCGGCCACAGTGACGATACCCTGGTCAATGGCCTGCTGTACGCCCTGGGGGACCGGCTCAGCGGCATCAATGGGGAGAAGCGCCCCGGCATCGTCCACCGCATTGACAAGGATACCTCGGGCCTGCTTGCAGTGGCGAAGAATGATTTCGCCCATACCATGCTGGCAAGCCAGCTGAAGGATCACACCATGGCCCGAACCTATGAGGCGGTTGTGGTGGGAAATCTCAGGGAGGATTCCGGCACAGTGGATGCGCCCATCGGGAGGCACCCCACGGACCGCAAGCGCATGTGCGTCACGGAGCGCAATTCCCGGGAAGCCGTGACCCACTGGGAGGTGGTTCGCCGCTACCGTGGCTATACCCACATCCGCTGCCGCCTGGAAACAGGCCGCACCCATCAGATCCGGGTGCACATGGCCTACATTGGCCACCCCATTCTGGGGGACATGGTCTACGGCCGGAAGAAGCCGGAGCTGGGTCAGTCCAGCCAGTGCCTCCATGCGGGAATGCTGTGCTTCCGTCATCCCCGGGACAACCGCCCTGTTCTGGTGTGCGCACCTCTGCCCCAGTATTTTCTGGAGGTTCTGCAGAAGCTGGAACGTCTGTCCGGAAGCGGATGGGGAACGGACGAATGATAACAGAGAAAGGAACAGGATGGATATGCGTCTGAAAGAACTGTTTTCTGCCCGGGATATGACCCAGGGCGCGCCCTGGCAGCGGATTCTGGAATTTTCCGTTCCCATGCTGCTGGGAAACATTGCACAGCAGCTCTATAATACGGCAGACTCCGTCATCGTGGGACTGTATGTGGGGGACAATGCCCTGGCCGCCGTAGGCAGCGCCGGCCCGATCCTGAATCTGCTGCTGGCGCTGTTTGTGGGTCTTTCCACCGGCGCAGGCATTGTGGTATCTCAGAGCTTTGGCGCCCGGGACAGGCAGGGGCTGAGCTGCAGCATCGGAAACTGCATCAGCCTGACGATGGCAGCCGCGGCGGTGATTATGCTGGTAGGCCCCCTCATCACCCGACCCATGCTGGAGCTGCTGGATACCCCCGCGTCCATCATCAATTGGTGTACGGACTATCTGAATATTTTCTTCTGGGGTGTAGCAGGCTTTTTCTTCTATAACATGCTGTCGGGGATCCTGCGGGGCCTGGGGGACAGCGTTTCTGCCCTGGGCTTTTTGCTGCTGGCCGCAGCACTGAATGTGGTGCTGGATCTGGTATTTGTGGCAAAGCTTGGTATGGGTGTGCCCGGCGTGGCCCTGGCCACGGTCATTGCCCAGGGCATCTCGGCGGTGTTCTGCTTCCTGAAGCTGCTGAAAATGAGCGACTATTTTGAACTCAACCTTTCCACACTGCGGCTGAACAGGCAGATGTCCATGCGGATCATCCGCATCGGCGTTCCTTCCGGCATCACCCAGGCCATCATCTCCATGTCCATGATGGTGGTGCAGTCCCTCACAAATTCCATGGGGGAGATGGTCATCGCAGCCAACGTCATCCTCATGCGCGTGGACGGCTTTGCTATGATGCCCAATTTTTCCTTCGGACAGGCCATGTCTGTCTATGCAGGTCAGAATGTGGGCGCAGGGAAATGGGATCGGGTCAGCCAGGGCACAAAGCAGGGCGGCCTGATCGCGGTGAGCTTTGCTGCGATCATTGTTGCGGTGCTTCTGCTGTTCAATACCTTCCTGTTTGGCATCTTTACTCAGACGGAAGCGCTGATCGACCTGGCATCACACATGATGAATATCATGGCGGTGGGATATATTGCCATGTCTGTGACTCAGGTGCTGGGCGGCGTGATGCGGGGCTGCGGCGATACGGTCACACCCATGTGGATCAGCATGATTACCACCCTGGTGCTCCGGATCCCTGTGGCCTATGCCATGGCGGCCCTGACCAGAAGCGAAGCCTGGCCTCATGGCCATCCCTTCTCGCTTTCCACTTCGCTGCTGATATCCTGGACGGCGGGTATGGTGCTGTCCCTGGCCTTCTATTGCTGGGGCAAAGCAAGAAAAGCGATTCTTCAGGGGATGGAATTACAGAAAGGAGCCTGACATGGCATCGTTCTCGGATATTCTGCTGACTGTGGATTACGACCGCACCCTCACCGGGCCGGATTCCACCATCCCGGAGCGCAATCTGGAAGCCATCCGGGAATTTATGGCCCTTGGGGGCGCCTTTACCGTGAATACCGGGCGGAGCGTGCCCATGGCCCGTTCCTTCCTGGACAGGGTTCCCACCAATGCACCGCTGCTGCTGTACAACGGCTCCGGCGCCTACGATCAGAATACCAAAACTCTGACCCAGACCCATGAGATTCCGCTGGATATGTGGCAGACCCTGGACGAGTGCATCGATCTGTTTCCGGATCTTCTGGTGGAGCTTCAGGGCATTGACGCTCATTACGAGATCAACCGCAAGCCGATGTATGATGTGTTCTGCACCGCCAACAACTGTGCCTTCCGGCTGGCAGAGCATGGGGCAGATCTGGGGCCCTTCCTGAAATTCTCCCTGTATGGGCAGCTTCGGGAAGGGACGGTCGCGCACCTGTTTTCCGGCTCCCCGGAGGAGCTTGCCCGCATGGAACAGGCGGAGGCCATTCTGAAGGAGCGCTTCGGGGCCTGGTGTGAGGTGTTCCGGGCAGCACCGCGGATCATCGATGTCCACGCCAAGGGTGTCAGCAAGGCAAGAGCCGCCCGACAGCTGCAGAAGAAGCTGGGCAGGAAGATTCTGGTGTGTGTGGGCGATGCGGAAAATGATCTTCTCATGCTCCGGGACGCAGATTTTGCCTTTGTCCCCGGGGACGCCATTCTGGCGGGCCAGTTTCCCACGGTCTGTCCCTGCGCAGAAGGGGCTGTTGCGGACGTAATTCGGAAAAAGATCCCGGAAATCCTGGCGCGGCATTGAAAAAAAGACTTGACATACCTGCCCTTTCATGATAAAATTTCATAGCTGAACCGGAAGTCAGTCGGAGCTGCGGGTGTAGTTCAATGGTAGAACACCAGCCTTCCAAGCTGGATACGCGGGTCCGATTCCCGTCACCCGCTCCAATCCCACTTCTGTGAATATGCGCCAGTAGCTCAGCTGGATAGAGCAACTGCCTTCTAAGCAGTAGGTCAGGGGTTCGAGTCCCTTCTGGCGTGCCATTTCAGCTCTTTCATAAGCGTTTCGAAGGACTCGAACGATGAAATGCAACGCGGGCGAGCGTTGCCGGCGAGGGCTGGACCGAGCCGCTCCTTAACTTCACGAGTCCCTTCTGGCGTGCCATTTCAGCAAATCGAATATGGTGGATATGGCCTAGTTGGCTAAGGCGTCAGATTGTGGCTCTGAAGATCGTGGGTTCGAGTCCCATTATCCACCCCATAAAAAGGGGGCCGTCTCACTAATGCGGTGAGGCAGCCCCAAAAATACAGCGCCCGGCTCTT
>CALYRG010000033.1 GCA_945482615.1 uncultured Clostridia bacterium
TGGATCTGGTGAAGATCTCTCCCAACGCCATCCCTCCCGTCTGCAAGATCATGGACTATTCCAAGTACTGCTTCGACCAGAAGAAGCGGGAAAAGGAGGCCAAGAAAAATCAGCGGGTCGTCGAGGTGAAGGAGATTCGCATGAGCCCCAGCATCGACACCAATGACCTGGAAACCAAGGTCCGTGCCGCGCAGAAATTTCTGGCAGACGGCAACCGGGTCAAGGTCAGCGTCCGGTTCCGTGGCCGCGAGATGGCGCACACCAACCTGGGCGAGAAGCTGCTGATGCAGTTTGCCGACAGTTGCGCTGAGGTCGCCGCCATGGAGAAGAATCCCAAGCTGGAAGGCCGCTTCATGGCAATGTTCCTTGCCCCCAAGAAAACGCAGTAAGTTCATTTAAAGATAACGGAAGGAGAACCACCTATGCCCAAGCTGAAGACCCATAGCGGTGCAAAGAAGAGATTCAACCTGACCAAGTCCGGTAAGGTCAAAAGAGCACGCGCTTACAAGAGCCACATCCTGACCAAGAAGACCACCAAGCGTACCCGCCATCTGCGTGCGACCGCTTACGCCGATATGACCAACGTGGACGCAATCAAGAAAATGATTCCCTACAAGTAAGGCAGAAGGAGGATACTGAACAATGGCTAGAGTAAAAGGCGCGATGATGACGCGCAAGAGAAGAAATGCTACCCTGAAGCTGGCGAAGGGCTACTGGGGCTCCAAGTCCAAGCACTTCAAGATGGCCAAGCAGCAGGTCATGAAGTCCGGCAACTACGCTTTCGCAGGCCGCAAGCAGAAAAAGCGTGATTTCCGTCGTCTGTGGATTGCCCGTATCAGCGCTTCCGTGGCGCCCTACGGCATGAACTACTCCACCTTCATGAACGGTGTGAAGAAGGCCGGCATCGAGATGAACCGGAAGAGCCTGTCCGAGATGGCGATCCAGGATTCCGCTGCTTTCGCCGCTGTGGTGGAGAAGGCCAAGGCTGCTCTGTAAGACAATGCAAATAGACCGCCCTACCTCACCGGCAGGGCGGTTTTGCGTTAGGAGAATGAAATGGAACTGAAATTGACGGCGGGAAGGGAAGGGCGGCTGTCGTCCTTTCTCACAGGGGAGCTGGGCCTTTCCACAGGCCTGCTGAACCGGCGCAAGCGGGATGACAGCATTCAGGTCAACGGCGTGCATCAGTGGATGGACTACCGGGTCACACCCGGGGATGTGATCACCGTCCGCCTGGATGAGGAGGAGCCGGAGTACCCGGCGGAGGATGGGCCTCTTTCCGTCATTTACGAGGATGCGTGGCTGCTGGCGGTGGAGAAGCCCGCCGGGATGCTCATTCATCCATCCCGGGCCCGGAACACCGGCACCCTGGCCAATCTGGTGTGCGGCTACTACCGGCGGCAGGGGATCGCCTCAGCCTTTCACCCCCTGACCCGGCTGGATCGGGACACCTTTGGCATCGTGCTGCTGGCCAAGAGCGCCTATGTCCACACCCTGCTCCAGCAGCAGGGCGCGAAGAAGACCTACCATGCTCTGGTGCTGGGCGGGCCGGAGGAAGACTGTGGCGTAATCGATGCGCCCATTGCCCGGCGGCCTCTGCCCAGTCTCCTGCGGGAGGTTTCCCCGGAGGGAAAGCCATGCGTGACGGAGTATCAGGTGCTGCAGCGGCGGGAGGACTTGTGCCTGCTGGCGCTGCATCCGGTGACCGGGCGCACCCATCAGCTCCGGGTGCACTGCGCCTATATGGGCTTTCCCATTCTGGGGGATCCTCAGTACGGTGTGGAGCTCACCGGAGGGCGCTCCCGGGAGCTGGGTTATACCGGTCAGCAGCTGTGCGCCAGAGAGCTCACGCTGACCCACCCCATGACCGGAGTGCCTCTGTGCCTCCAATCCCATATGGACGTGTCCCTGCCCCGGGCAGAAGGATGAGTTTCTATGCTTTTTTGGATGCTTTGATGCACAACCCCAGCGCAAAGCCCACACAGGCAGGGACGACCCAGCCCATGCCCAGACGGAACAGGGGGATATAGCTTCCGGCAAATGCCGTGACAGCGCTCAGAAATGTGTTTCCGGGAAGCATTCCGGAGAGGGTGCCCAGGAAGTCCAGCCCGGCGGCAGCCAGCGTGAAGGCAGTGGTGCAGATGTAGACGACTCTGCTGCCGCCAAACCATTTGTCGGTCAGTGTCAGCAGGATCAGGGTAATGGCCAGGGGGTATACGAACATCAGGAAGGGCACACACCAGGCCACGATGGTGGACAGGCCGAAGTTGGCAATGCCAAAGGCGACCAGGCTGAACCCGATGGCCCAGGCAGAATAGCCCGGCCCCTTGGGGAACATCTGGACGAAAGCCTCGGAGCAGCTTGTCACAAGGCCAATGGCGGTTTTCAGACAGGCGAAGGTGACAATGGAAGCTGTCAGAATGGCGCCTGTCCGATGAAAATAGTGTCCAGCGATGATGCCCAGAACTTCGCCACCATTGGAGGCACCTGCACACAGCGGGGCGCTCCGGGCGGTGATCAGGGTGAGGAAGAAATAGATGATGCCCATGAACAGGCAGCTGAACACACCGGCTTTCGCGGTATTTACAGCCACACGGCCGGACTCCTGAACGCCGTGACTCCGAACGACCCGGATCACCACGATGCCAAAGGCCAGGCCGGCCAGTGCGTCCATGGTGTTGTAGCCCTCCAGAAAGCCCGAGACAAAGGCGGTGCCGCCGGAGGCGTAGCTCTGGGCGGGAGTTACTTGAGAAATGCTTGTGACAGGGTTTACCAGGGCGGCAATCACCAGGGCGGACAGGAAAATCAGAAACACCGGGTTCAGGATTTTCCCGATCCAGGTCATGATCCCGCTGGGCTTCAGGGAGAAAAACAGTACCACGGCAAAAAATACCAGGGAGAACACCGCCAGATACAGGCGCTGGTTTGATTCACCCAGCAGACCCACAGCCCCCACGGAGAAGGAGGTGCTGGCACAGCGGGGAATGGCAAAGAGCGGGCCGATGGTAAGATACAGCAGCGTGCAGAAAAACACGCTGTATTTTTTTCCGATTTTTTCCGTCAGCGGTACCACACCCTCGCACCGGCTCAGACCCAGAGCGACCACAGCCAGCATGGGAATGCCCACCGCAGTGACGAATACCCCCAGAAAGGCACTTATAAGATTGCTGCCTGCGTCAATTCCCATTTTTGCCGGAAAAATCAGGTTGCCGGCGCCGAAGAACATGCCGAAGAGCATACTGGTGATGGTGACAGTTTCCTGGAAGGTCAGGTTTCGTTTCATAGAGATCATCCTTTCGGGTGGACTGCACCTATCTTACCGGATAAAACCCATCGGTTCAAATACCCGGAAATTTCGTGAAAAGAAATCTTTTTAAAAAATTGTTTCTTTAGAATAGATTTTTCAGGATAAAAATGGTATACTGATCCATAGAAACCGAAATGGGAAACAAAAAATGAAGAAAGTTGATTTTAAGGAAACAGGAGGTACGCAATGGGAGAAATCAGCCGGGAAATTGGGCACCGCATCCGCAATTTTCGCAAGTCCCGCCATATGACCCTGGACGAGCTGGCCATGGTGGTGTGTAAGAACAAGTCTACCCTGTCTAAGTATGAAAACGGAGAAATTGTTCTTGACATTGAAACCATCTATGAGATTGCCCGGGCACTGGGCATCCATGTGGAGCAGCTGCTCTACTGCACCCCGGACCGGGTAAGCATCCAGACACCCGGCCCGAAGCCCGCGTTTTTCAGCGGTCTGTCCCAGTTCTATTCCTATTACTATGACGGTCGGATCAACCGGATCATCCGCTGCGTCTTTGATGTGCTGCTGCAGTCCGAGGACAACCGGTATAAAATCATGATGTATGCCAATTTCCAGGACTACAACACCTATCAGAACTGCGAGACCGCCTACTGGGGCTATATGGAGCACTATGACGCCATTACCAATGTGATTCTCACGAATCAGGATTCTCCCATGGAGAAGGCCCACGGTCAGATTCTGGCCTCCTATATGAACGCCGATACCAGGTGGGGACTGTTTACCGGCCTGTCTGCCCGTCCTATGATGCCGGTGGCGTTGAAAATGCTCTTCTCCAAGAAGAGGCTCACAGAGGATGAAGCATTGCTTCAAATGCTGAAAGTAACCAAAGAGGACATCCGCCTGATGAAGCTCTATAATATGATGACGGTTCTATAAAGAAACAAGGACGTGCCGTACAGTGCGGCGCGTCCTTACGTTTGAACGAAAACAGTCTGTCTGACCCGGAAGAAGGCTCTGCGGCTGACAGCTGTCTAACCAGGCAGGTGTGACCTTGTTGACGGAGACCACCCCTGGAGACAGAAGGGAAGCTCCATACGGTTATCTTCCAGCAGTGCCCGGTCCCGGAGGATGGTTTCCGTATCCCCATCGGCAGCAATTGTTCCGTGGGACAGCAGAATCACCCGCTGGCAGGTGTCCAGAATCATGTCCAGATCGTGGGAGGCAATGAGCTTTGTCTGGGGGAGGCTGTTGATGGTGCGAATCACCGTCCGCCGGTTTACAGGGTCGAGAGCGGTGGAGGGCTCGTCCATGAGAATGACTTCCGGCTCCATGGCCAGGATCGTGGCTATGGCAGCCATCCGCTTTTCACCGCCGGAAATCTTGTGATTGTAGCGGAATTTAAGTTCCTGCAAGCCCAATTGGTTCAGAACCTCATCTACCCGCCGGTCGGTTTCGGCTTTGCTCAGACCGTAGTTCCGGGGGCCGAAGGTCATGTCCTCGTACACCGTGGGCATGAACATCTGATTGTCCGAGTCCTGAAGGACGAAGCCGATCTTTTTCCGGATGGCGGGAAGATTCTCACGGCACACAAGCAGGCCGTCCACGCGGATCTCACCGCTTCCCCGCAGAAGCCCCAGCATCAGCTTCATAATGGTGGATTTCCCCGCGCCGTTGGCGCCGATAAGACCTACGGATTCTCCCTTTCCAATGGAAAAGCAGAGGCCTTCCACTACGCTGTGTGCTGCGTCATAGCCAAAGGATACATTCTGAAACTCGATCATTTCCATTACCTCACAAACAGGCTCCCAAGCAGGGTGGTGATCCGGACGAATCTTGCGGTGAGAATCGCCGCAGTACATACCATCGTAAACACCACGCCGGAGGCGCGGCACGCAGGGATATCGGCATAGTGGAACTCCCCCCGAAAGCCCCGCAAAAGCATACTTCCGTACAGCTCCTCCGCCCGATCCATGCTCCGCAGCAGGAGCTGCCCCAGGAAGGAGCCCCAGGCGGAAATATGAATGCCCCTCTGGCCCGGGGCCCGAAGATGGTAGGCCTCTGTCATAACGGCAACCTCACGGAGCATCAGGCCAATATAGCGGTAGGTGAGCAGCAGCAGGGTTACGAGAAGCCCCGGCACATGGAGCTTCCGCAGAGCGGCGCACAGGGCATCGATGGGGGTGGTGGCAATCAGCAGGAAGGAGGCCATCAGGGAGAAGATTCCCTTCATCATCAGCGTCACCATGGACACCATGCCGCCGGTGACGGGCAAGCCGCCCAGCCGCATCAGAGGCACAGGATCGAGGAAGGGATTGGCGATCCCCACGGCGCACACCAGGGGCAGCACCATCCGCAGCCGGTAGAAGCACAGACGCACCGGAATCCCCGCCGCCTGAAACAGCAGCACGGGGTACAGAAGCATGACCATCAGTCCGTTAAAATCATATTTGGGGAAGGACACCGTGACGGCGATATACAAAATTGTCACCAGCAGCTTGCACAGGGGATGGAGGCGATGCACCGGCGAGTCCGCCGCGGCCAGCGCGTCCATTTCCCGAAGCTCTGCCTGGGCACCTGAAAGCTTGTCCATAAGAAACCTCGCAAACTCAAATCGGAGGTACCGTGTCAGGGTACCTCCGACCATTATAGCATGGATTTATGCGTTTGCATACTCCTTTTTCTTCCGGAAGAAGCCCCCGGCCATGCACACCGCAATAGCAACAGCGGCAACAATGGCGGAGCCCACCAGACCGGAAACGGAGGTACCCGCCGCACTGTCACTGCCCGCAAAGGCGTAGTCCGGCAGGAACGCGGTCTTGTCCTGGATGGAAGAGGCCACCTCCGCGGCGCCGCTGGAGATGCCGTAGTTTTCCTCGTCCAGGCCCATGTTCTCGCTGTAGCCGGATTCTGCGTTGCCAAACATGGACCACTCCAGGCCGTCGGGGTTGGCGCTGGCGAACAGACTCAGACCCCCGCCGACGATGGCGGCCACCACTGCCAGAATGACGATGGTTGTTTTCAGAGAATACCGGCTTTCGCCCTCGGCGGAAGCCACATCCATGATTAGCTCCGGGCGGGCCTCATACACGAACACCAGCACAGCGGAAGTGATGAGTCCCTCCACCAGGCCAATGGCCAGGTGAATGGGCTGCATGATTCCGGCGAAGGTGCCGAAGGGCAGCTCGGTGATGCCGGACAGGGAGGTTTCCAAAACCACGCTGAACGCGCCCAGCTGCAGGGTGATGACACAGCCGAGAACCGAGGCCAGGATGATCTTTGCCCGGCCGGCGCCCTTGGCGCCCAGTCCCTGGAAGAGCTTGCTTCCCATAATTGGCCGCCATAGCAGGTAGTACCCCACAAAGCACCCATAGAAGGCCATGTTCCAGCAGTTTGCGCCCAGGGCCAGCAGTCCGCCATCCGCGAAGAACAGGGCCTGAATGGCGAGAATCACCACCATGGACAAGAAGCCTGCCTGAGGGCCCAGCAGAGAGCTAAGCAGCATGCCGCCGCACAGATGACCGGAGGAGCCGGTGCCGGGAATGGTGTAGTTGATCATCTGCCCTGCGAAGACCAGGGCGGAGGTCACCGCCATGGTGGGGAGCTTTGCCATGTTTTCGTCCTTTTTCAGCGTCCTCACGGAAGCGCCTACGGTCACAGCGGAAGCGGCGTACATAGTCGCGGCAACTGCCGGGGCCAGCAATGCGTCTGCCATATGCATGAATATGCACCTCTTTCTCGGTTCGTTACCACGATTATAACAGCAGGAGCCGGGTATTTGAAGCCCCCTGGGGGGATATAAAATCGGGACTGCTGCATCCTTGCAGCAGTCCCGGTGAAATGTAGCCTGCGGCTGCGTGAAATATGGATAAATCCATGTGAAATCCGGCTGCCGCCGGGTGAAATTGCCCTGGCGGGCAGTGGGCAAATGCAAATTAACCGAAGGCGTCCAGAGCCAGCTTGAAGGCACCGTAGGCACCGGCATCGTTGCCCAGAGAGGCCAGAGCAAAGGAAGCGCCGGAGGCGGCGTGGAAGACGTACTTATGGAAGTAGGGCTCAATGCCGTCAAGGATCATGTTCCCTGCCTTGCTGACACCGCCGCCGATGACCACGACCTCCGGGTCAACAGTGGAGCAGACGTTGCCGAGGAATTGGCCCGCATAGCGGCTGAACTGATCCACCACGGCGAGGGCGGCTTCGTCTCCGGCCTTGGCCGCATCGAATACATCCTTGCAGGTCAGGTTCTCCATGCCGGCCAGAGTGCTCTCCTGTGGGTGAGCGGCCAGATACCGCTTTGCCAGCCGGACGATGCCGGTGGCGGAGCAGTACTGCTCGACGCAGCCGAACTTGCCGCAGTTGCAGGGCTCCGTCTCATTGGGTTCCAGCACCAGGTGGCCGATCTCCGCGCCGGAGCCGTGGGCGCCGTGGAGAAGTCTTCCCTCCACCACAATGCCGCCGCCAACGCCGGTGCCCAGGGTGACGAAGACCATGTTGTCGCAGCCCTTGCCGCCGCCCTTCCAGAATTCGCCCAGGGCGGCTACGTTGGCATCATTGCCGGCCTTTACCGGGAAGCCGGTGAGCTGGGACAGGCTCTCGGCGATGTTGAAGACGCCCCAGCCCAGGTTAACGCACTTGTTCACCACACCCTTGGCATTGACCGGGCCGGGTACGCCGATGCCGAGACCCAGGATGCTTTCCTTTGCAATGCCGTGACTGTCCAGGTATTCCAGGACAGAAGAAGCGATGTCCGGCAGAATGCGGCTGCCGCCGTCTGCTGTGACCGTGGGGATCTCCCATTTGTCCAGCATGGTGCCTGCCTGATCGAAGTAGGCGATCTTGACGGTGGTGCCGCCCAGATCGATTCCAAAGCCGTATTTCATAATGAAACCTCCGTTCATTCTGTTTTCGCCTTTCATTATACTCGCTGCCGGGAGAAAATACCAGAGGAAAAATGAAAAAAGGACAGTTTTTTTCGGGAGGCTTGCTTTTGGAAGGGGATTGCGCTACCATATAAGAAAAACGAAAGGATGGATGCGGGATATGATCAATGTGGATATCTCCAATGTCTGGGGCGGGATCACGCTGTCGGATCTGCTGGCGCTGGAAAAGGAGGTGGCTGCCGCCCATGAGCAGCTGGCCGACGGAACGGGAGCGGGCAGCGAGTTTCTGGGCTGGAAGAACCTGCCCACCCGGCAGTCCCGGGAGGAACTGGAACGGATTCAGAATGCAGCCCGGAGAATTCGGGAAAATTCGGAGGTATTTGTCATCGTTGGCATCGGTGGGTCCTGCCTGGGCTCCCGGGCGGCGATTGAGCTCCTGCAGGGTCCCAACCGCAATCTGGGCAGGGGAAGGGGAGACCCCCAGATCCTGTTCGCCGGAAACAGCCTGAGCACCCGGCACTGGAATGAGCTATGCCGTCTGCTGGAGGGGAAGGATTTTTCCATCGCCATTATCTCCAAGTCCGGAACCACCACCGAGCCTGCCATCGCAACCCGGGCGCTGCGCTGGGTGCTGGAGCGCCGCTATGGCACGGATGCCGCCCGGGAGCGGATTTACGCCGTCACCGATCCCTGCGCGGGGGCACTGCGGCAGATGGCTGCGCAGGAGGGGTGGGAGAGTTTTACCATCCCCGCTGATGTAGGGGGACGCTACAGCGTTCTGTCACCCGTGGGCCTTCTTCCCATGGCTGTGGCGGGCATTGATATCCAGAAGGTGCTGGGCGGTGCTGCCGGGGCGGTGGAGCGCTACGACCTGCGCTCCTTTGAAAATCCTGCCTGGCTGTACGCCGCGGTGCGAAACCTTCTGTACCGCAAGGGCAAGGCGGTGGAGGTGCTTGCCTCCTTCGAGCCGGGCTTTCAGAGGTTCGGCGCCTGGTGGCAGCAGCTTTTCGGCGAGTCCGAGGGCAAGGACGGCAAGGGCCTGTTCCCGGTAGCTGTGGAGTTTACCGCCGATCTGCACGCCCTGGGACAGCTGATCCAGTCGGGACAGCGAAACCTTTTTGAGACCATGCTCCGCTTTGAACCGTCCCCGCAGAAGTGCACCATCGGCTCCGGGTGGAACAACCTGGACGGCCTGAGCTACCTGGAGGGCAAAACACTGGACTATGTGGATGAGAAGGCTTTTCTTGGCACGGTTGCCGCCCATGTGGACGGCGGCGTACCGGTGATTACCATGGAGTGCGGGCAGATCAATGAAGAAACGGTGGGAGAGCTGTTCTGGTTCCTGGAGCTTTGCTGTGGGATCTCCGCCTATATTCTGGGGGTCAATCCCTTCGATCAGCCCGGCGTGGAGCTGTACAAGCGCAATATGTTTACCCTTCTGGGAAAGCCCGGATATGTCGAATGAAAAAACTGTGCACGAATTCTAAAATAAGGCTTGCAAAACGAAGCGATTCTTGTTAGAATGTGCATAAGCCAATTATGAGGCAACCAAAGGAGGAAATACCGATGATACATGTGATTATGGGCCTGAAGGGCACCGGTAAGACCAAAAAGCTGATCGATGGGATCCAGGAAGCCGTCGCCAAGTCTCAGGGCGATGTTGTCTGCATTGAGTACGGCAAGAAGCTGACCTATGACGTGACCTATAAAGTACGCCTTGTTGACTCCAAGGAGTACGCCATCTCCTCCAGCGAAATGCTGAAGGGCTTCCTCAGCGGCCTGCACGCCGGGAACTTCGACATTACCCATGTTTTTATCGACAACCTGTATAAGACCATTGGCACCAATCTGGCTGCCGCCGAGGACTTTGTGGCCTGGTGCGCCAAGTTTGCCGCTGACAACAGCATGGAGATCACCGTCTCCATCTCCGAAGACCCCGCCAATGTCAGCGATGCCATGAAGCAGTACATCTAAGATAGCATCCGAAAAGGAGCGACCCGCTGTTCGGCGGGTCGTTTTTCTGTGAAAAACCAGTTTCCCTCTTGAAAAAGAATAATATTCCATTATAATAAGCGAGAATAAGAAGATTAAGGAGTTTATTATGGAGAACAATCCCTTGCAGGAAAACAAGATGGGGGTTATGCCTATCGGCAGGCTGATGGTGAACATGGCGCTGCCCATGATCATTTCCATGCTTGTCCAGGCCCTTTACAACGTGGTGGACAGCATTTATGTCTCCCAGATTTCGGAGAGCGCCGTCACCGCCCTGTCCCTGGCCTTCCCGGTGCAGAATATGCAGATCGGCTTTGCTGTGGGTATCGGTGTGGGTGTCAACTCGTTGCTCTCCAAGAGCCTGGGGCAGAAGAACCAGGAGCAGGCCAACCGTACCGCAGGAAACGGTATCGTCCTGATGGGCATTGTCACGGTGCTGTTCATGCTCTTCGGCTTTTTCGGCGTCCGGCCCTACTATGAAATGCAGTCCACCGTCACCGAGACCGTGGAGGGCGGCATTGTCTATACCCGCATCTGCTGCCTGCTGACGGCGGGCATTTTCATGTCCGTGCTGGGGGAGCGTCTTTTGCAGGCCACCGGCCGCACGGTGTACACCATGATCTGCCAGTCCACCGGCGCCATCGTCAACATCATTCTGGACCCCATCCTGATCCACGGCTGGTTTGGAGCACCTGCCATGGGCATCGCCGGCGCGGCTGTTGCCACCGTCATTGCCCAGTGGGTGAGCGCGGCAATGACCATCTACTTCAACCTCCGGCACAATCCGGAGCTGAGCTTCGCCGCAGCATACTTCAAGCTGGATAAGGCCACTGTGGGCAGCATTCTGACGGTTGGCGTTCCCTCCATTGTCATGAACGGCATCGGCTCAGTTATGAATTTCGGCATGAATCAGATCCTGCAGGGCTTTACAGAGACGGCTACCTCCGTCTTCGGCATCTACTTCAAGCTGCAGAGCTTCTTCTTCATGCCCCTGTTCGGTATCAACAATGCTACCATCTCCATCATTGCCTTCAACTACGGCGCCCAGAAGCCGGAGCGGATTACCAAGACCTTGAAGCTCACCTGCACTGTCGCCCTGTGCCTGATGACCTTTGGTCTGCTGGTGTTCCAGCTGGTGCCGGAGCTGCTGCTGGGAATGTTCAATCCCAGCGAGACCTTCCTGACCATCGGCAAGGCCGCTCTGCGTACCATCAGCTGGAGCTTCCCCATTGCGTCCATCTGCATCGCGCTGACTGCCTGCTTCCAGGCTCTGGGCAACGGTATCTACTCCACCATCGTCTCCATCTGCCGTCAGATGCTGGTGCTGCTGCCGGCGGCCTACCTGCTGAGCCTGACGGGCCAGGTCAATGCCGTGTGGCTGGCCTATCCCACTGCCGAGGTGGTCAGCGGTACCGTAACACTGCTCCTGTTCCGCCGGATCTACCGTCAGAAGATCGCCCCCCTCTTTGCGAAATAATGATCTCTAATATGGAAAAACACATCGGCCGGCCCCTTTTTGGGGTAAGTCGATGTGTTTTTGCAGGTGTCGGGCTTTTGCCGGTGCAGTTTGCCCTGTAGGGAATGCATTCATGCATTCCGCGTGATGCACCCGGAATTGCGGAACGGATAAATCCGTTCCCTACAGCCTCGTCCCTCTCGTAGGGGCAGCCGTCCCCGGCTGCCCGGCGGGTGAAATGTTCCGATTTTGACGGAGGTTAGGCGAATACGGAAAGCCTGGTAGGGGCGATTATCAATCGCCCGCCCCTACGACGCAAATACACCCGCCGGTAGGGGCGTGGTGCATCGCGCAGCGAATCAAAATCCCCATGATTGCCGGTGGCAATCATACCATAGTTTCCTATCAATCGCCCGCCCCACCGCGACCCGAGCGGGCGGTTAATAACCGCCCCTACGGATGCGATTATTTCAGAATGCTGCTGATGTCGGTGCCGGTGGCGAGGGTGAAGGTGACGCTTTCACCGTCATGGGTCAGGGTATAGCTGTCCCCGGCGGTCATGGCGGCCAGAAGGTCTGCCAGGGCGAAGGTGGAGGTTACGCCATTTGTCACAAACACGATGGTGTCAATGCCTTGGGCGCTCAATGCCTGGATGCCCCCCAGGTAACCGGTGAGGCTGGCGCTGTCTTCTTCCACGGTGATGGTGAGAACCCCATCCTTCCGCTCCGTCTCACAGGACACACTCTTGCCATCCTTCCCCACGACATGGTAGAGGGGCGCGGGAAGTCTGGTGCCGGGGTCGGTGATGGTGTCGGTTGCATCACAGCCGGGATGGTCGCACTTGGCGGTCTTGGTGCCGTCCTTTTCGTAGGTGGCATCGTTGTTGGAAATGTAGTTGGTGAAGCTGTGCCTCAGCATGGTGCCGGGGTCGGGGATGGTGACGGGATCCGACTCCTGACACCAGATGCACGCCCGGCTCTTGGTGCCGTCGCTGGTGCAGGTGGCGTTGTTATCGGAGGTATAGTCTCCGTAGCTGTGGTCAACGGTCTGAAGCGTCTCTACACTGACTTGATCGTTCCCACACTGGAAGCCGGCGGTATGTCCCTCTTCAATGCAGGTGGGAGCCTTTTCCGGTACGAGCGTGACATTTTCGCTGGTGGTTACGCCAGTCTCACCCTTATAGGTCATACTATTGGGGGTAGCGGAGTCCATATCCGCTCCGGGTGCATATTTCGCGATCCAGCCCTCCTCCAGGGCGTCGACAGTCACGTTCGCCTCTTTTCCAGTCAAAGTGGAGGATACATCTGAAGATGTCAAGGCTCCCCCTCCGCCGTTGCCGATGGCCGCACCTGCACCATGGCTAGTAGTATACCGAGAGTCAAAATAAGATACGCCACCCTGAGCCTTTACCTGGGCGTCTCCGGAAACGGTGAGGTCGCTGCCGTACCTCCCCCAACCACCGCCAATGCCGGCTCCAGACACGCCGCCAGTGGCAGTGACCTCCGCGCTGCCGCTGATGGTGATGTTGCTGCCGTCTTTGCCATTGCCACCGCCGATGCCCGCACCATATCTGCCGCCGGTGGCACTGAGGCTGCCGGGGTCATCCGTTGTGACTTCATCGGTGTTGGTAATGATGAGATTACCGCCGTTGTTCTTCTCCACACCGGCACGCATATCGCCGCTCTGGACGGTGTTTGTCCCGTCCAGCTCGATGGTCACGTTTCCGTCACCGGAGGTCTGGATGGCAGCACCACCGGTGACGATGTTCACGCCGTCCAGGGTGACATTGGCGGTGGTACCGGCCTCCGCATGGATGGTGACGGTGTTGGTGGTGGGGGTTTCATTGTTCGACTGGGTGATGACAGGTGCGTCATCCGCCACCGCTTCGTTGGTTCCGTGGGTTACGGTCTGCCCGGTTTCCGTGGCATTCACGGTGACGCTGCCCTGGGCAAGGTCATATTCTGCCGCAAAGGCAGTCAGCGGCAGGCTGCAAACAAGCAGCAGGGCCATCATGCACGATAATAATCTTCTCAGCTTCATAGGAAAACGTCTCCTTTCACAATTTGCAGCCCGCCCGAAGGGGGCCGGAACGCGGTGAAAATACCTACGCCTGTATGGTAGCATAAAAACAAGCATTTGTCACCGCCCATTTGGAAGGAAAAATGGGTAGTTTTTTATTTCCTTATAAAAACCTACTCCTTCTCGTAGGGGGAGGCGTGGGGTTACCGTTAAAACCAGGCCAGGCGAATACGCAATCCCCCGGTAGGGGCGATTATCAATCGCCCGCAGCGTTAGTCAACCGGTCTGCATGTTGAATGGTATGGTGTTGGTCTTCGATACGTATTCGCCTGACATTCATAAAATGGTGATATTGTACCGCGCGGGCGGTTGATAACCGCCCCTACGGATGCGGGGGATGATTGCGGGCGTGGTGCGCCGCGCAGCAAATGAAAATCCCAATGATTGCCGGTGGCAATCATACCATAATGCAATGATAACCGCCCCTACGAATGCTGTGCTTACCGTTTCCGCTGGCGGATTTTGCAGGCGCAGTCATAGGCACCCTTGTAGTCCTCCAGCTCCCGGCAGCACTGCTCCAGCATACCGAGCACCTCGTCGGGATAGGTGTCCTCCGCAATGCGAAGGTATTCGGCGGCGTTTGCATAGTCCTTTTCCAGGAAGTACAGCTGCCCCCGGAGCAGGTTCCATTGGGGCGCATTGGTGTGCTCGGCAGCGTTCAGCAGGGCTTCCGCCCGGGCATAGGCACCGGAGGCAATGGCATCCCCGGCTCTCAGCAGCAGCTCCCGATCCAGACTGGGGAGCCTCTGGCAGACCTTTTGTCCCGGGAGCTGTCCAAGCATCAGCAGCCGCCGCCGCTCCAGCTCCTCCCAGCAGTAGGCCGTGCGCAGCTCAGCCTTTTCCAGCAGCTCCTGGGCAAGAGGGATCTTCCCCTGTGCCATGGCGGTTTTGGCCCGCTCCTGGCAGGTCAGAACCCACAGGATCCGTTTTTCCCGGTCATATACCGGATCAGGCTCCTGATAGTCCTCCAGTGCGGCAGCGGCTCCGGCGTAATCGGCCAGATCAAAGCAGCTTCTGGCCCGGGCCATAACCTCCTGATTGGCGGAGACCACGGCGGTTTCCTCCAGAAAGTAGCTCACAGGTTTTTTCAGCTGCCCGGCCAGATACCGCAGGGTCTGCATGGAGGGTCGGGCCAGACCGTTCTCGATCTGGGAGAGCATGTTGCGTGTGATCCGGTCACCACAAAGCTGCCGCTGGGTAAGCCCGGCATCCAGTCTGGCCTGACGCAGTTTGTCGCCCAATTCCATAGGCTGTCCTCCTGGGTAATTACTATTTACCCCAGTATAGCATAAAGGGAGGGCGATTTCCATAGCTCGCGAAAAAATTGGTTGCTATTTTTTCCGAATTGGTTTATAACTGTAGTATTACGCAAAACAGGAGCGCTTTTCTATGAATATCCGAAACTATCGGCAGCTGAGGGGCTTTGCCCGGGAACGTCTGGACGCAGCCCCTGCCTATGGCCGAATCGTTATGATCTTTGCCGGCATCGTGCTGGGCCTGTGCGGGGTGATGACGCTGGCTGACCTGGCAATCTCCCTGCAGATGGACAAAAACGGGGGCCTGAGCGGCATGGGCAACCGGGCGACGCTGGCCGCCATTCAGAATGTCCTTCCCATTGTGCAGACCTTTGTGACCCTTTGCCTGGAGATTGGCTATCTTGCCGCCATTTTACGGGTGGCAAGAGGGCAGTATGTCTCCCCCAATACCCTGCGGCTGGGCTTTGACCGGCTGTGGGTGCTGGTTCGTCTGTCCCTGATCAAAGGGCTGATCTTCATGGGCCTGGGGATTGGCACTTTGTATGCCTCTGTGCTGATCTTTATGCTCACACCCCTTTCCCGGCCGGTGATGGAGCTGCTGACCCCCATGGTGGAAGGCGCTTCCATTCTCGGCTCCGGGTCGATGGTCCTGGATGATGCGTCCATTCTTGCGGTGAGTCAGGCATTGACCCCCGCTATGGTGATATGGGCAGTGGTGTTTGCTCTGCTGGCGGTTCCCCTTCTGTACCGTTTCCGGCTTGATCAATATATCATCATCGACAAGCCCGGCATCGGCGCTGTCGCGGCGCTGCGGGAGAGCCGGAAGCTCATGCGGGGCAACTGCATTTCCTTCTTCCTGCTGGATGTGAAGCAGTGGTATTACTATCTGGCCATGGCAATTGCCTCGGCGGTGAGCTATGGCAGCGTGCTGCTGGCGGCGCTTGGCCTGGAGCTGCCCCTGCCGGGAATTGCGGTATACCTCATTTTTATGGCTCTGTATCTGGCCCTGACGTTCCTGGTCTACCGGTTCCTCCGGGGCCAGGTGGAGACGGTGTACGCCCTGGCCTACGATTCCATCCGCCCGGAGGAGAAGCAGGACGGAGCGGTGCTTGGAAATATCTTCCGGATGTGAATGAGTGCGGCGCGGCGTTTTTCGCCGCGCCGCATCATCTGTTGACAGAATGGGCCATCCCTGATAAACTGAAAGCAAAAGAAAGAAGAAAGAGAGGCGCGGAGAATGCTGGACCGATATTCCTTTGAAATTCTGGCCTACGTGGAAGCGGAGGGGAAGCGGGCCTACCCCTGGCGGGAGCTGGTGGACAAACTCGCCATCTCCGGCAGCCGGGTGACCCAGACCCGAAAGGCACTGCTGGAAGCAGGGCTGCTGGAAGGGGAGGAGGACAGGCTCCACATTACCCCGGCTGGACTTCTGGCCCTGGAACCCTACCGGGTGCGCCGGGCGGTGATCTTCGCGGCGGGCTTCGGCTCCCGGATGGTGCCTGTGACACTGCATACCCCCAAGCCTCTGGTGAAGGTGGGGGGCATCCGGATCATTGACCGGCTGCTGGATGCCCTGCTTGCACAGGGCATTGACGACATTGTCATCGTCCGGGGGTATCTGAAGGAACGCTTTGACGAGCTGCTGGAAAAATATCCCATGCTCACCTTTGTGGACAATGACCTCTATGACCGGGAGAACAACATTTCCTCGGCTCTCGCAGCCGGGGAGAAGATAAACGGCTGCTACATCTGCGCCGGAGACCTGCTGGTGACCAATCCCCGGATCATCCGCAAGTACCACTATTGCAGCAACTACCTGGCCTCCTTCGCATTGGAGACGGATGACTGGTGCTTTGACTTCCGCAATGGCCTGGCGGAAAACTACCGCAAGGGCGGCACCAACTGCTTTAACCAGTACGAGATCACCTACTGGACCCCGGAGGACTGCGAAAAGCTCCGCCGGGACTGGGCCTTGGCCTACCGTACAGAGGAGGGCAGGGATCTGTTCTGGGAGTTTATCCCGCTGGTGCTCTGCCGGGACCGGTATCAGGTGGAGATCCGCCAGTGCCGGAAAGAGGATATTATGGAAATCGACAACTACTATGAGCTGGCGGAGCTGGACCCCAGCTACCGGGAGGAGAAAGCCAAATGAAGTGCTATGAAGGAACCATTCTGACGGTGAATGAAACCGACCAGGTGTGCCGGTATCTGGTGGAGGACAAGGGGAGAATCGTCTATGTGGGAGACACCCTGCCCCAGGCGTATGAAAATGCGGAGCGGGTGGAGCTGGGACAGCGGGCGCTGATCCCGGCGTTTGTGGACAGCCACCAGCACTTTGCCTCCTTTGCGACCTTCTTCGCAGGACTGAACGTCATGGACGAGACCTCCAACCGGGCAATTCTGGAGCGGGTGAGAGAATTTGCCGCCCAGGCAAAGGGCAAGACCCTCATCGCCTTCGGCGCCTCCCCCTACTCGGTGGAGGAAGGACGATTGGTCACCCGGGAGGAGCTGGATACCGTCTGCCCGGACAAGGAGATCATGGTGGTCAAATATGACGGCCATGCCTGTATAATAAACTCCCGCTTGCTTAAAAAGCTGGACAGAAAGCTCAGGAAGCTCCGGGGCTACCACCCGGACACCGGGGAAATGAATCAGGAGGCATTTTTTGCCTGCTCCAACTACCTGTCCGGCTCCCTGTCCCTGCCGCAGCTTGTGAAAAATATGCAGGCCGCGCTGGACTTCCAGGCGTCCCGGGGCATCGGCTCCATCCACTCCGTCAGCGGCGTGGGCTTCCCCGGGGATATGGACATCACCCTGGAAAAGCTGTTTGCCCAGTCCCTGCGAAACGGCTTCCAGCTGCGCATTTTCCCCCAGTCTCTGAAGGTGAAAACCGCGGTGAAGCGGGGGCTGCCCCGGATCGGCGGGTGCTTTGCCTGCGCCCTGGACGGCTGCTTCGGCTCCCACGACGCCGCTCTGCTGGAGCCCTATGCCGATGAGACCGGCGGACAGGGTGTTCTGTACTATACCGATGAGCAGGTGACCCGCTTCTGCAAGGAGGCCAACCGGGCAGGGCTCCAGATCGAGCTCCATGCCATCGGCGATCAGGCCTTCAATCAGGCCTGCCGGTGCCTGTGGGCGGCGTTGGATGATTATCCCAGAGAGGATCACCGCCACGGCATCATTCACGACTGTCTGCCCACCCAGGAGGGAATGCGTATCTGCGGGGAGTACCACATTCAGATGCCGGTGCAGACCGCCTTCATCGGTTGGCGGCAGGAGCCGGACAGCTACCTGGAAGCGATCCTGGGCCCGGAGCGTGCCTCCCGGCTCAACCCTCTGCGGACACTGCTGGATCACGGAATCGTCCTCAGCGCCGGGTCGGACGGCCCCTGCACCACTCCCGACCCCATCAGCTGGATGCACCGGGCGGTGAACCACAGCAATCCAGCCGAGGCAATCTCGATTCAGGAGGCCCTGCGGATGTGTACCTACAACGGCTACTGGACCTGCTTTGACGAGCAGGAGCGGGGCAGCCTGGAGGCGGGGAAGCTGGCGGACATGGTCATTCTCAGCCGGGATCCCTACACTACGCCCGCCGGGGAGCTGGAGACAATCCAGGCAGAGCAGCTGCTGCTGAAAGGGCGACCCTACAAAAGCTGCCGGGGAAGTGTCCTGAAAACCGTCCTTTCCGGCCTGATTTCCCGGCGGAAGGCCTAGGAGAAGCACATGAAAACCAATCTGACAAGAGAAGAATTTACGGCGCTGAGCTGCCTGTATGATGCGCAGCAGGGCCGCACCCCGGTGTTTTCCGAGTATTATCTGAATGATACGGCGGAAAAAAAGTGGGTGCTGGATGCCCTGACGGACAAGGGCCTGGTGGACGCTCAATTCGGCAGCATCACCCAGACGGGACTGGAGGCCCTGGAGCCTTACCGGGTGGAGCGGGCTGTGATCCTGGCGGCGGGCCAGTCTCCCCGGTGTGTGCCCCTGTCTCTGGAAATTCCCAAGGGCCTGTTTGAGGTCAAGGGGGAAAGGCTCATCGAGCGACAGATCAAGCAGCTGCATGAAGCAGGGATCCGGGACATCACTCTGGTTCTGGGCTATAAGAAGGAGATGTTTTACTATCTTCGCCAGGAGCTGGGCGTGCGGATCATCGAGAATCCGGAGTACGCCTCCAAAAGCAATATTCAGAGCCTGCTTCTGGCAAAGGAGCATCTGAACAACGCCTATGTCTGCTCCTGCGATGATTATTTTGCGGAGAATCCCTTCCACAGCTTTGAGTATGAATCTTTCTATGCGGGCATCCATGTGGATGGGCCCACGGATGAGATGTATGTGTATCTGGATGAAGATTCCCGGATTATCAAAATGCGCACAGGACTTTCCAAGGGGCTGGTGCTGCTGGGCCACTCCTTCTGGCGCTCCGACTTTGCCCGGCGCTTTATCGCTCTGGCGGAGGATGCCTTTGCCGCCGGGAAACGCACCGGAGATTTCTGGGAGTGGCTGGTGAAGGATCACCTGGACGAGATGCCCCCCTTCTTTTTCAAGCGCTATGCCAACCGGGCCATTGTGGAGGTGGAGAGCTTTGACGAGCTGAGGCGCTTTGACAGCGGCTACGTCAAGCATTCTCACAGCCGGATCGTGGAGAATATCTGCCGGGTATTCCGGTGCGGTGAAGCGGACATTGTGGACTTCCGGAACATCTTCGAGGGAATGACCAACCGATCCTTCCTGTTCCGGGTGGGCGGAAGGGAGTACATCTACCGCCACCCCGGGGACGGCACCGATCAGATCATCAGCCGGGAAAACGAGCGCACCTCCCTGGAAAAGGCAAGGGAATTTGGCATCGACCCCACCTATATCTACATGGACACCCGGGAGGGCTGGAAGATCTCTGCTTTTGTGCCGGAATTCCGGGAGCCGGACTATGAAAGCCCGGCCGATTCCCGGCAGGTTGTAGACCTCCTGCGAAAGCTCCATGCCCTGCCGGTCCGGCTGGACTATGGCCTGCGGCCCTGGGAGGATGCCGTTGTCCTGGAGCGGCTGGTGGAAGAAAAACGTCCCGGCGCCTTTGCGCCCTTCCTGCCCCTGAAGGAGAAGATCGGTGCACTCTATGAGAGGACCCTGGGCGATGGGGTGGAAAAATGCTTCTGCCACGGCGATACCTACCGCCACAACTGGATGCTTCTGCCGGACGGCGGGGTGCTGCTCATCGACTGGGAGTACGCAGGCTTTGCCGATCCCGGCATCGATGTGGGCTATTATATCGTGGATGCCATGTACGATTTTGACCGGGCGGAGGAGTTTATCCGCATGTACCTGGGGAAGAATGATACCCCTGACCGGCGCTTCCATTTCATGGCCTACACCGCCATCATCGCTTACTACTGGTTCGTGTGGTCACTGTACCGGGAAAGCTGCGGAGCGGTGATCGGGGAGGCTATGGAAAACTGGCATTTCATGGCGGAAAAATACGCAGACCATATGCTGTGTCAATAAATGTTGCCGCGGCTCCTTTGGGGGAGCCGCGGCAGTTTTTGGCGGCTTGAAGCCAAATAAACCCCCGGTTCTACCGGGGGAAACAAAAACTTTAGTATATGAAAAAATAACCTCCGATGATAGGATGGTAGTGGTTTGGCGA